>NZ_DKJF01000101.1:0-48726 GCF_002454615.1 Pseudomonas sp. UBA6699 | reverse complement strand
CCCGCGAAGGGCTGCAAAGCAGCCCCAGCACCCCAGCGTTTTCAGCGCTGATGCGGCACCAGAACCACCTGCGCCGGCAGCGAGCGCTGAATTTCATGCTTCTGCTTCAGCTCAAACCCGCTGTCGATCTTGCGCACGCGCTTCTCCAGCAAGGTTTTCAGCCAGGGCGCGTCATGGGTGCGCGGCACCTGGAACACCACTTCACAGTCATAGCTCACCACGTCTGCCGCAATGTCATCCAGTTGGCGGCGCATGGCGCGGCTGTCGGTGGTTTTCAGGGCCACCACGGTGCTGGGTGCGGTCGGGTCGATGATCAGCGCCTTGGGCTTGGCCTCGGCGGCCTTCAGCGCCGCTTCGGCTTTGGCCAGCTCGGCCTTGCGCGCCTGGCTCACGGCGTCGCCCCCGGTTACCGCAGGGGCTTGCGGCATCAGCGCCCGGGCACGGGCCAAGGCCGTTGCGGCGGCATTCACGTCACCTTTTTGCAGCACGATCTGGCTACGCTGCAGGTAGGCTTCGGCCAGTTGGCGCTGGTATTGCTCCAGGCGTGCGTCGTCGGGCGCCTGGGCCTGCAGGGCAGCCAGTTGGTCTTCGGCGGTGGCCAGCTCGTTGCTGGCGATGTTTTGTTGCAACTGCTGCCAGGCATCGGCTTGGGCAGGTGCGGTGGCCTGTTCCACCGGCGCACTGGAACAGGCAGCCAGGAACAGGGAAAACGCGGCAACAAGCAGATAACGGGAGGCGAACGGCTTCATTCCTGCGATTCTCTATTTGCGCAAAAAGCGAGCAAGTCTACACCCAGGTGCGCACGCTCGAAAACAGGTCTTACAGACCCTTTACCCGGGAAAAGGTTGCAAGGCGTGCCTGAGCACGCCTTGTAATCAGCGCTTTGGCAGGGCCAGGCTCAGCAAGAATAGCACCGCTGCACAGACCACGATCGACGGCCCGGCGGGGGTGTCCTTGAACCAGGACATGGCCAGGCCACCGCAGACCGCGGTGATGCCCAGCAGGCTGGCACCCAGCGCCATCTGCTCGGGCGAGCGGGCGTGGCGCTGCGCCGCAGCAGCGGGGATGATCAACAGCGAGGTGATCAGCAGCACGCCGACGATCTTCATGGCCACGGCGATCACCACCGCAATCAGCAGCATCAGCGCCAGGCGCAGGCCGGCTACGGGGAGGCCTTCGACCATGGCCAGTTCCTCATGCACGGTAACCGCCAAGAGCGGCCGCCAGAGCACGCCCAGCAACAGCAGCACCAGCGCACTGCCGCCGAGGATCCAGGCCAGGTCGGTAGTGCTGATGGCCAGCAGGTCGCCGAACAGGTAGGCCATCAGGTCGATACGCACATCGTGCATGAAGCTGAGCACCACCAGGCCCAGTGACAAGGTGCTGGGGGCGAGGATGCCCAGCAGGGTGTCGGAGGCCAGCGGCTGGCGTTGCTGCAAGGTCACCAGCAGCACCGCCAGCAACAGGCAGCCAACGGTGACGGCCAGGGCCGGGCTTACATCCAGGGCGAAACCCATGGCCACGCCCAGCAATGCGGCATGGGACAGGGTGTCGCCGAAATACGCCATGCGCCGCCATACCACGAAAGAGCCGAGCGGGCCCGCGACAACGGCCAGGGACAGGCCTGCAAGCAAGGCGTAAAGAAGAAAATCAGCCATGCTTGCAGTGCTCTCCGTGAACGTGGGGGCCGGGGGCGACCACCGAGCCATGCAGGTCGTGGCTGTGGTCGTGATGGTGATGATAAACAGCCAGGCTAGGTGCGTTCTGCCCGAACAGTTCGACAAAGGCTGGGTCGTTGCTGACCTGTTCCGGGTGACCCGAGCAGCAGACATGGCGGTTCAGGCACACCACCTGATCGGTGGCGCTCATGACCAGGTGCAGGTCGTGCGACACCATCAACACGCCGCAACCATGGCGGTCGCGCAGCCGGGTGATGAGGTTGTACAGCTCGGTCTGGCCGACCACATCCACCCCTTGCACCGGCTCGTCGAGTACCAGCAACTGCGGCGCACGCAACAAGGCACGCGCCAGCAGGACACGCTGCATCTCGCCACCGGAGATGGTCTGGATCGGGCTGTCGATAACCTGTTCGGCGCCCACTTCCTGCAGGGCCGATACGGCTGCTGCCCGGTCTACCCCCGGCACCAGGCGCAGGAAACGCAGCACGGAAAGCGGCAGGGTGGCATCGACCTGGATTTTTTGCGGCATGTAGCCGATACGCAGCCTGGGCTTGCGCCATACCGTGCCGCGGTGCGGCTTGAGCAGCCCGAGCACGGCGCGCACCAAGGTGGTCTTGCCCGCGCCATTGGGGCCTATCAGGGTGACGATCTGGCGCGGCGCCACCGACAGGTCGATGCTGTCGAGCACCGCCTCGCCGCCATAGCTGACGCCCACCTGTTCCAGGCGGATCAGGGCATCGCTCATGCCGCGCTCCGGCAATTACCGCACAGGCCGACCACTTCCACGGTTTGGGTCTCGACCCTGAAGCCCACGCCCTTGGCGCTGTCGATGATGGCCTCGCTGATGCTGTGTTGCTCCAGCTCGATGGCGACGTGGCATGCACGGCAGATCAGGAACTGGCCCTGGTGCACGTGCTCGGGGTGGCTGCAGCCGATGAACGCGTTGAGCGAGGCAATGCGGTGCACCAGGCCGTTTTCCAGCAGGAAGTCCAGTGCGCGGTACACCGTGGGCGGTGCAGCGCGGCGGCCGTCCTGCTCGCTGAGCACGGCAAGGATATCGTAGGCACCCAGCGGCTTGTGGCTTTGCCATACCAGCTCCAGCACCCGGCGGCGCAGCGCGGTCAGGCGCAGGCCCTGGCGGGTGCACAAGGCATCAGCTTCAGCCAGTGCGCTATGCACGCAATGGGAGTGATCATGGGGACGGTTGGCCAGCGGCGTGAAGGACATGGGCAGCGACGATTCTGTATGGAGACGTTATTATGTTACCCGTTTCTCACGACTCGAGTATTCACCGTGTCCCGATTTCTAGTCCTTTTTGTCGCATTCATCGCCTGTTCGGCCCAGGCCGATGTCCGTGTGCTGACCAGCATCAAGCCGCTGCAGCAGATTGCCGCTGCCGTGCAGGAGGGTGTTGGCAGCCCTGAGGTATTGCTGCCGCCAGGTGCTTCGCCGCACCACTATGCCCTGCGCCCATCCGACGTACGGCGGGTGGGCGATGCCGACCTGCTGTACTGGATCGGCCCGGACATGGAGAGCTTCCTGCCACGCGTATTGGGCAGTCGCAGCAAGGCAACCGTGGCCGTGCAGTCGCTGCCAGGCATGAAGCTGCGCCACTTTGGCGAAGACAGCCATTCCCATGAGGAAGCGGACCACGATGAGCATGACCATGACCACCGCCCAGGTAGCCTGGATGCGCACCTGTGGCTATCGTCGGTCAACGCGCGGGTAATCGCGGGGAAAATGGCTGCGGACCTGGCCCAGGCCGATCCCGCCAACGCGGCGCGCTACCAGCACAACCTGAAGGTCTTTTCAGACCGTATGGATGCGCTGGATGAGCGAATCAAAGCGCGGGTGGCGGGTATCGCTGGCAAGCCGTACTTCGTGTTCCACGAGGCGTTCGACTACTTCGAGGCGGAATATGGCCTGAAGCACACTGGCGTGTTCAGCGTGGCGTCCGAGGTGCAGCCGGGGGCTCAGCATGTGGCCGCCATGCGCAAGCGCCTGCAGGAAGTGGGCAAGACCTGCGTGTTCAGCGAGCCGCCACTGCGCCCGCGCCTGGCCGAGACCCTGACTGCTGGGCTGCCGGTGCGTCTGGCCGAGCTGGATGCACTGGGTGGTACTGACCCTGTGGATGGCAAGGGCTATGAGCGCTTGCTGGAGAAGCTGGGTGCCGACTTGGCTGGGTGCCTGGAGCAGTTGTAAGCCTGTTCCGGCCTCTTCGCGGGCACGCCCGCTCCCACAGGTGCCCGCGAAGAGGCTGAAAAGGGCTAGAGGGCAAATGGCAGGTGCAAAGCCACCTGCTGGCGCTGTGCCAAACGCACTTCGAACTCGCTCGGGTCATGGATCATCACATCCATCCCGGCAAACGATTCTGCCGCAATCAGCCGCGACAGCCAGAAGCGCACGCAGCCTACCCGCAACATCTCAGGCCACCGCTCGGCCTCGGCAGCGGTGAACGGCCGCAGTGCGGCATAGGCCGCCAGCAGCGCCTGGGCACGCGGCATGTCGATTGCGCCCTGCTCATCCAGGCACCAATCGTTCACGGTGATGGCGATGTCATACAGCATCGGCCCGGAGCAGGCGTTGTAGAAGTCGATCACGCCAGTCAGGTGGGTGCCTTCGAACATCACGTTGTCGCGGAACAGGTCGGCATGCAGGTTGGCCCGCGGCAGCGCCAGGATCTGCGCCTTGTGCGCGTTGATTTCGTTCAGGGCCGGTTGCAGCAGCGCGGCTTGCTCGGCAGTCAGGCGTGGCAGCAGCTCGGCGCCTGAAGCCAGCATCCAGTCCAGGCCACGGTCGGTGCGGCGCTCGATGATGCGGCCGCGGGTGGCCAGGTGTATATGCGCCAGCAGCTCACCCACCTGGGCGCAGTGCTGCGCGTTGGGCGCCTTGATGTGCTTGCCTGACAGCCTTGGCTGCAGCAGCGCCGGCTTGCCGCACAGCTCGCGCAGGCCGTTGCCGTCGCGGTCACGAACGGCATAGGGCACCGGCATGTCGGCTGCGTGCAGGGTGTCGAGCAGCTCGATGAAGAACGGCATGTCCTCGCTGGGCCCGCGTTCGATCAACGTCAGCACGAACTCCCCCTGTTCGAGGCTGACGAAGAAATTGCTGTTCTCGGTGCCGGCGGCTATGCCCTGGAAGTCGAGCAGGCGGCCCAGCGCGTACGGTGCCAGAAAGGTTTCCAGCTCAGGCCGGGTCACGGGGGTGAAGACTGACATGATGAAAAATTGCCCATACGGGCACTTCCGCCGGGAAGTGCCGGGTTGATGTGAACGGTGCGCGTCAGATTACCACTCGAAGATCTTCCAGGACGGAATCAGCATGTCCGGCTGGTCGGATCGAATGAAGTTGGCATCGGTGCCATCGGCGCGTACCAGGAAATAAGGCTTGCCGTTTTTCGGTGTGATCTTGATCGCATACAGGAAGCCGTTCTGACGGTATTCCTGGATGGTCTTGTCGCCTTCCGTGCGAATGGTCACCTCGGGATCGGCCGAGGGGGCGTCTTCCGCCGCCAGGGTGACGACCGGCGTGGTTGCCAACAGGCCGAGCAGTAACAGGCGATTGAGTGTACGCATGATAACCTAGTCCCTTTGTCGTCAATGATTCTGGCTATTCTAGCGCCGGACCCGTCGAAAAGGTTGATTCTGCTCATGAGCCAAGCGCCCCTCGTCCTGGTGGACGGTTCCTCCTACCTGTACCGCGCCTTTCACGCGCTGCCGCCGCTGACCACGTCCAAGGGCATGCCGACCGGTGCGGTGAAGGGTGTGCTGAACATGCTCAAGAGCCTGCGCAAGCAATACCCCGACAGCCTCTTTGCCGTGGTGTTCGACGCCAAGGGTGGCACGTTCCGTGACGCCATGTTCGCCGAATACAAGGCCAACCGGCCGAGCATGCCCGACGACCTGCGGGTGCAGATCGAGCCGCTGCACGCCAGCGTCAAGGCCCTTGGCTACCCGCTGCTGTGCGTGGAAGGGGTCGAGGCCGACGACGTGATCGGCACCCTGGCGCGCAGCAGCGCCGCCTTGGGCCGCCCGGTCATCATTTCGACCGGTGACAAGGACATGGCGCAGCTGGTGGATGGCCACATTACCTTGGTCAACACCATGACCGGTAGCGTGCTGGACGTGGCGGGCGTGCATGAGAAGTTTGGCGTCGGCCCGGAGCACATCATCGACTTCCTGGCCCTGATGGGCGACAAGGTCGACAACATCCCCGGTGTGCCCGGTGTGGGCGAGAAAACCGCCGTGGGCCTGTTGACCGGTATTGGTGGCGGCCTCAGCGACCTGTACGCCAACCTCGACAAGGTGCCGGCACTGGCCATTCGCGGTGCCAAGACCCTGCCGGCCAAGCTGGAAGAGCACCGCGACGCGGCGTTCCTGTCGTATGAGCTGGCTACCATCAAGGTCGACGTGCCGCTGGACGTCGAGGTCGAGGCGCTGGTATGCGGCGAGCCTGACCGCGATGCGCTGCTGGCGCTGTACACCGAGATGGAGTTCAAGAGCTGGGTTGCCGACGTGCAGCGGGAGGCTGCCAGGGTGGGTGATGACGTTGCGCCGGTCGCGGAGCCGGTGGCCAAGGTCGAGCCGAAGTACGAAACCATCCTCGACCAAACACGCTTCGAGGCCTGGCTGGAGAAGCTGCGCCAGGCGCCGCTGTTCGCGTTCGACACCGAAACCACCGGCCTGGACGCCCAGAAGGCCCAATTGGTCGGCCTGTCGTTCGCGGTGGCGCCCCATGAAGCGGCCTACGTTCCGCTGGCCCACGACTACGAGGGCGCGCCGGCCCAGCTGGACCGCGACGCCGTGCTGCTGGCCTTGAAGCCCCTGCTGGAAGACCCGACCAAGGCCAAGGTCGGGCAGAATGCCAAATACGATATCAACATCCTCGCCAACGGTTCGCCCGCCATCGCCATGCGCGGTGTTGCCTATGACACCATGCTCGAGTCCTACGTGCTGAACTCCACGGCCACCCGGCATGACATGGACAGCCTGGCGCAAAAGTACCTCGACCACACTACCATCGCCTTCGAGGACATCGCCGGCAAGGGCGCCAAGCAGCTTACGTTCAACCAGATCGACCTGGACAAGGCGGGCCCCTACGCTGCCGAAGACGCTGACATCACCCTGCGCCTGCACCATGCGTTGCAGGCCCGCCTGGCCCAGACCCCAAGCCTGCAGCCGGTGCTGATGGACATCGAGATGCCGCTGGTGCCGGTACTGGCCAAGATCGAACGCCAGGGCGCACTGGTCGATGCAGCCCTGCTGCACGTCCAGAGCGGTGAGCTGGGTGAGAAAATGGCCGAGCTGGAACGGCGCGCCTACGAGCTGGCGGGCGAGGAGTTCAACCTGGGCTCGCCCAAGCAACTGGGGGCGATCCTGTACGACAAGCTGGGCATGCCGGTGCTGAGCAAGACCGCCAAAGGCCAGCCGTCTACCGCCGAAGCGGTGCTCGACGAGCTGGCGGAGCTGGGTTACCCACTGCCTGAAGTACTGATGCAGTACCGCAGCCTGAGCAAGCTCAAGAGCACTTACACCGACAAGCTGCCGGGGCAGATCAACCCGCGTACCGGGCGTATTCACACCTCTTACCAGCAAGCGGTGGCGGCGACTGGCCGGCTGTCGTCCAGCGACCCGAACCTGCAGAACATCCCGATCCGTACCGCCGAGGGCCGCCGAATCCGCCAGGCGTTCATCGCCAGCCCAGGCTACAAGCTGCTGGCGGCGGACTATTCGCAGATCGAGTTGCGCATCATGGCCCACCTGGCCAAGGACGAAGGCTTGCTGCACGCCTTCCGCAATGACCTGGACGTGCACCGTGCCACGGCGGCGGAGGTCTTTGGTGTAGCCCTGGAAAACGTCACCGTCGATCAGCGTCGCAAAGCCAAGGCCATCAACTTCGGCCTGATCTACGGCATGAGCGCATTTGGTCTGGCCAAGCAGATCGGCGTCGACCGCAAGCAGTCGCAGGACTATATCGACCGCTACTTCGCCCGCTACCCCGGGGTGCTGGCCTACATGGAGCGCACCCGTACCCAGGCTGCCGAGCAAGGTTTCGTCGAAACCCTGTTTGGCCGCCGCCTCTACCTGCCAGACATCAACGCCAAGAACCCGGCCCTGCGCAAAGGGGCAGAGCGTACCGCCATCAATGCGCCCATGCAGGGTACCGCCGCCGACATCATCAAGCGCGCCATGGTCAACGTGGATAACTGGCTGAGCGAGAGCGGCCTGGACGCGCGGGTGATCCTGCAGGTTCACGACGAACTGGTGCTTGAGGTGCGCGAGGACCTGGTTGAACAGGTCAAAGATGAAATTCGCCAGCACATGAGCAAGGCGGCGCAGCTGGATGTGCCGCTGCTGGTAGAAGCAGGAATTGGTGCGAACTGGGACGAAGCTCACTGATTGAGCCGGAAAAGCTGTGTAGGATCTGCGACGTGGTGACGCGGATCCTGGCAGCGCTGGCGCGCGCGGGGCTGGGCTTTCATGAAACTATCGCAAATAGTTTTCAGGGCTTCGGAACTAAACCAGTGAAGCGGAACTCAGAGTAACTGAATGGCTGGTGAAGCCTTTCGATGCTCCTATGTTGTGTTAAGTGTTGGCAGATATCTGGACCCCGCCCTAGCGGTCCGGACTTGGACCCCGAACTTCCCCCTCCCCATACGAAGTCCGGGGTTTTTTTTGCCCGCAATTTGGCCTGAACCTGGGCGAAGCCCAGGCCATGCTCCGCGCTGCAGGCCTCAGGCCACTGGCTTGTCTTCCAGCTCCATCCAGCCCGCCAGCACCCGATAGGCCTCTTCCACGCCCAGGCGCTTGGGCGCCGAGAACAGCTGGATGGTGACACCGTCGCCCCAGCCCTTGCGAATTTCCGATTGCACCTTCAACAAGGTGTTCTTGCCCGCGCCGTGGGTCAGCTTGTCGGCCTTGGTCAGCAGGATGTGCATCGGCATGCCGCTGGCCTTGGCCCAGTCGAGCATCATCTTGTCGAAATCGGTCATGGGGTGGCGCACGTCCATCATCAGGATGATGCCGCGCAGGCACTCACGGCTGCCCAGATAAGCTTCCAGGTGCTTCTGCCAGTGCTGCTTGAGCGGAATCGGCACCTTGGCATAACCGTAACCTGGCAGGTCGACCAAACGCCGTTCATCGTCCAGACTGAAGAAATTCAACAGCTGGGTGCGCCCGGGGGTTTTCGAGGTGCGCGCCAGGCTGGCGTGAGTCAGGGTGTTGAGGGCGCTGGATTTGCCGGCGTTGGAACGGCCCGCAAAGGCCACCTCGTAGCCCTGATCGTCCGGGCATTGTTCGACCTTGGCTGCGCTGAGGGCGAATTTGGCTTTCTGGCAGAGGCCGAGGATGGGGTTCTTGACTTGCATGGGATATCCGATGTGGGTGTTGCCAAAGCCTAGGCCGGCAAGCGGTGTCGTTTCCGTTTGGCTGACAGAAGTATATAATGCCCCAGTTTTTGTGTGCCCATTCTCCCAGCGAAGGGGAACGGGCATGGGGTGCCGAACTATAGCTTGCGCATCAGAACGCAGCGCGTCCCCCAACCCTGTCAGGTCGTTTCGCCTGGCGAAATGGCTGCTAGCTGTCGGTATGTTCCTGCCGTATTTCAGCGCACAGGCTACACAGGATGCCGAGGTGTTGTACAACCGCACGTGTGCGGCTTGCCACACCGGGCAATTGCCCCAGGCACCCAGGCAGGGTGACCGGGCAGCCTGGGAGCCAAGGCTGGCGCAAGGTATGGATGTACTCGTCCGGCATGTGACCCAGGGTTTCAAGGCTATGCCGCCGCGTGGATTGTGCATGGACTGCAGTGCCGAGGACTACCGTTTGGTCATCCTTTGGATGAGTGGCAGTCCCGATACATAACATTTCACCCTTAGCCGTGTTGGATTAGCTGATGAACAAACTAGTCGTGAGTCTGCTGTTGACCCTGGGTGTCGCAGGTGCGGCCACTGCTGCGCAACCTATC
This sequence comes from Pseudomonas sp. UBA6699, assembly GCF_002454615.1. NCBI lineage: Bacteria > Pseudomonadati > Pseudomonadota > Gammaproteobacteria > Pseudomonadales > Pseudomonadaceae > Pseudomonas > Pseudomonas sp. UBA6699. Next base: position 39,082 of record NZ_DKJF01000101.1, on the reverse strand, counting down.
AAAGGCGATGCCGCTGCCGGCCAGGCCAAGACGGCCGTCTGTGGCGCCTGCCACAACCCCGACGGCAACAGCCTGGCACCCAACTTCCCGAAACTGGCTGGCCAGGGCCAGCGCTACCTGGAAAAACAACTGCACGACATCAAGTCGGGCAAACGTACCGTGCTGGAAATGACCGGCATGCTGGCTGCTTTCAATGACCAGGACCTGGCCGATATCGCCGCCTACTTCGCCAGCCAGAAAGGCAGCGTGGGGGCTGCCGACCCCAAACTGGTCGAGCGCGGTCGCGCGCTGTTCAATGGCGGCGACCTGGAAAAAGGCATGCCCGCCTGCACCGGCTGCCACTCGCCCAATGGCGCGGGTATCGCCCTGGCCGGTTTCCCGCACTTGAGTGGGCAGCATGCCCAGTATGTGACCAAGCAGTTGACCGACTTCCGTGAAGGCAACCGCACCAACGACGGCGATGCCATGACCATGCGCACCATTGCCGGCAAGCTGAGCAACCACGATATCGAGGCATTGGCCAGCTATATCCAGGGCCTGCACTGACTGGCGGCGCGGTCCTGCAGGTGCTGCACATGCCTTCAGGGGCCTGGCATTAACTTTCAGTTAATGTTGCAGGCCAATGATGAAAGGGTGGCTGGGCTACCCTTTTTTCAGTGCGTAGCCGGTACACTACAGAACTCAAGCCCTTCCCGGCCTGTCTCAAGGCAGGTCGCGTAGTGGCGACCCATGATTGCTCAGGAGTAAAGCATGCGTAAACTGATTCTCAGCGCTGCGCTGGTCGCCGCCAGCGCATTCGGTATGACAGCGGTGCAGGCCGCAGAGCCTGCCACTGCCGGCAAGGAATATATCGAGCTGAGCAACCCTGTTCCGGTTTCCGTGCCTGGCAAGATCGAAGTGGTTGAGCTGTTCTGGTACGGCTGCCCTCACTGCTACCATTTCGAGCCGACGCTCAACCCTTGGGTCGAAAAACTGCCCAAGGATGTCAACTTCAAGCGCGTACCGGCCATGTTCGGTGGCCCATGGGATGCCCACGGCCAGATGTTCCTGACCCTCGAAGCCATGGGCGTTGAGCAGAAGGTGCACGCGGCGGTGTTCGATGCTATCCAGAACCAGCGCAAGCGCCTGACTGACCCGCAAGAAATGGCCGACTTCCTCGCCACACAGGGCGTGGACAAGGACAAGTTCCTCGCCACCTTCAACTCGTTTGCCATCAAGGGCCAGATCAACCAGGCCAAGGAACTGGCTAAGAAGTACGAAATCACTGGCGTACCGAGCATGGTCGTCGACGGCAAGTACCGCTTCGACCTGGGTACCGCAGGTGGGCCCGAAGGCGTGCTGAATGTCGCCGACCAACTGATCGCCAAGGAGCGCGCCGCTAAGTAAGCGGCGTATCCCATGCCCCGCTTCAGAGCTACGCGTGGCATTGGCCTGCACCAGCCGCAGGTCAACGAGCATCACCTGCAGGCACCCGGCCTGCCGGACGATGGTCGCCTGCGGCTGCTCAGCTTCAACATTCAGGTCGGCATCAGCACCGAGCGTTATCGGCATTACCTGACCCGTAGCTGGCAGCACCTGCTGCCGCATAACGGGCGCGCCGGCAACTTGCAGAAGATCGGCAAGCTGTTGAGCGACTTCGACCTGGTGGCCCTGCAGGAGGCCGATGGTGGCAGCCTGCGTTCCGGGTTCGTGAACCAGGTCGAGCATCTGGCGCAGCTGGGTGCCTTCCCCTACTGGTACCAACAGCTCAACCGCAACCTTGGGCGTTTTGCCCAGCACAGCAACGGCGTGCTCAGCCGCCTGAAGCCGCAATTGCTCGAAGACCACCCGTTGCCGGGCCCCGCCGGTCGCGGGGCAATCCTGGTGCGGTTCGGTGAAGGCGAGGATGCGCTGATCGTGGTGATGATGCACCTGGCCCTCGGCGCCAAGACCCGCGCCCTGCAATTGGGCTATATCCGCGAGCTGATTGGCGGCTACCGCCACCAGGTGCTGATGGGCGACATGAACACCCACGCCACCGACCTGCTCGAGCACTCACCCCTGCGTGACCTTGGCCTGGTGGCCCCGCAGGTCGAAGCTACCTTCCCCAGTTGGCGACCCCAGCGGTGCCTGGACCACATTCTGCTCAGTTCCAGCCTTACACTGGAGCGTGTCGAGGTGTTGGCCCAGCCTATTTCCGACCACCTTCCGGTGGCGGTAGAGATCCGATTGCCTGATGCATTGACTGTGGATACGCTGCCGGCCTTGAGCTGAATCAGCCAAGGCGTCGCACGCCCTCAAGTGTTGGGCGTGCGCGCCGACAGCGTGTAATCAGACAGCCCCAGATGTATCACCCGTCGCGGATCCAGGCATGACCGAAGAAGCCGAGCGCTGGAAAGAAAAATACCTCAAAGCCATCGAGCAGCAAGAAAAGCTCGAACGTCGTTGGGACGCCCGTCTCGACTTGCTGCGCCGTGGCCTGGTGCGCAGTACCCTGGCTGCCGAAGGCAGTGACAAGGTGGTCGACGCGTGCATGAAAGAGATGCGCGAGGTCATTCGCAGCGACAACATGGATGCTGGCCTTGCCGGGCTGATTCCGCGCCTGGAGAAGGCGGTGCTGGATTCGGAGCAGCGCCGCGAAAACCGCATGAACCAGGTTGGCGATGCCCTGGCTGCACTGGTGGGCCAATTACAGAACCTGCCGCTGCCTGGTGATATTGCCCGGCCGCTGAAAAAGCTGGCGAAGAAGCTCGATGGGGGCGTTACCCAGTCACGCGACCTGCCGCCATTGCTGGGTGAGCTGAGCGGTTTGCAGGGGCGTGCGCTGGCCGCCTTGGGCAAGCCGGGTGAAGAAACCCGCCCCGGTTTTCTGCAGCGGTTGTTCGGCAGCCGCGATGACGATGCCCAAGCGGAGCCGGCGCTTGTGCCCGAAGCGGTGCCGGGTGCCCAGGCTCCACCGCACGCAGCGCCACCCAGACCCGACGCCGACCCGAATGTTGATATCGATGCGTTGCAACCGTTGCCAGCACCTGCTGCACCGGCGGCCGAGTTGCCCGCAGCGCCCGAGCCAGCGCCAGAAGCAGCTGGCCCCGCGCTGATCGATGCGGCCGAAATACCCGCATCGCCAGTGCCGCAGCCAGATGAAGCGCCTGCTGCCGAACACGTGGTCAGCCAGCTGCTGCCGGAGCCTGCACCGCTAGCGGAAATGGAACCAATGTTCGGCGAAGACGGCCCTTATGCCCTCCCCGACGCGGTGGAGCCGCCGTACAGTCAGGTCGCTGCACACATCGAGCAAACCTTGCTCGGCCTGCTCGACGACCTCAGCCTGCCCGAGCGGCACAAGGCCCAGGCACTGGAGATGCGTGCGCGGGTGGCCCGCGGCCTGAACTGGTATGAGCTGATCCCGGTACTGGATGACCTTGCAGTGCTGATGCTGGCGATCACCGACAGTGGCCAGCATGAATTTGAAACCTACTTGCAGCAGCTCAACGAGCGCCTGGAGGGGTTCCAGAGCCATCTGCATGAAGCCAGCGCCGGCCATGCCGACAACAGCAGTGCCGCCCGCGCGCTGGACACCCAGTTGCGCGAGCACGTAGACGGGTTGCAGAGCAGCGTGCAAGGTGCCGCCGATGTCGACAGCCTCAAGCACATCCTGGAGAACCGCCTGGAAGGCTTGTTGGTGACCATGGACGAGCACAAGCACGAGCGTGATCGCCGCGAGCAGGAACTGGCCAACCGCCTGCAGGGGTTGTCGGAGCGTGTGGCAAGCATGGAGCACGAGGCACTCGGTTACCGCGAACATCTGGAAGAGCAGCGGCAAAAGGCCCTGCTCGACCCGCTCACCGGTCTGCCCAACCGGGCGGCCTGGAGCGAGCGGGTGGAACGGGAAATGCTCGAATGGCAGGCCCAGGGCGGCCATCTGGCCATGGCGATCCTCGACCTTGACCATTTCAAGCGCATCAATGACAGCTATGGGCACCTGGCCGGGGACAAAGTGCTGAAGATCGTTGCCGGCCAGTTGCGCAAGTGCTTGCGCGGCCGTGACTTCATAGCCCGGTTCGGTGGCGAAGAGTTTGTCCTGTTGCTGCCGCAGACGGCCCCGCCGGCGGCTGCGCAAGCCGCTGAACTGCTGCGGGCGACCATCGAGGCCTGCCCGTTCCACTTCAAGGGTGAACGGGTGGTGATCACCACCTCCATCGGGTTGGCGGCGTTCCGCGCTGGCGAGCGCGCAGACCAGGTGCTCAAGCGCGCCGACACCGCGTTGTACCGGGCCAAGGAACTCGGGCGTAATCGCGTGGAACAAAACTGATGGGCAGCCACTGACTCGCGGCAAACATTGCTGCTGGCGAGCACGTTATACTGTAGCGCTCTTACGCCGAGGCCTCCGACGTGCTTTCCACGCTGAAAAAAACCCTGATCACCTTTCTGCTGTTCACCGTCGCCGGTTGCTCCACGGGCCTGCGCATCGACCGCAGCCACCCTTCGGCGAACCAGGACAACCGTATCCAGTTCGTTGTTTTGCATTACACCAATGCCTCGCTGGAACGCTCGCTGGCATTGCTCACCCACGGTGAGGTCAGTAGCCATTACCTGATTGGTGATGGCCCGGCGACGGTGTACCAGTTGGTGGACGAGAGCCGTCGCGCCTGGCATGCCGGTGACAGCCAGTGGCAGGGGCGCACATGGCTGAATTCGTCGTCCATCGGCATCGAAATCGTCAACCCAGGCTTTGCCGACACACCCAACGGGCGGGTCTGGTACCCCTATAGCGAGGCGCAGATCCAGGCGCTGATCGCGTTGCTCAAGGACATCGTCAAACGTAACAATATCGAGCCCCGGCATATCATTGGCCACAGCGATATCGCCCCATTGCGCAAGCTTGACCCGGGCCCTTTGTTCCCGTGGAAACGCCTGGCCGATGCTGGGTTGGGGGTCTGGCCAGATGCCAACGCCGTGGCGCAGCAACAAGCGTACTTCAACGTCAACCCGCCCAGCGTTGGCTGGTATCAGCAGGAGCTGGCGCGGTTTGGTTATCAGATCGAGCAAACAGGCGTGCTCGATGTAGCCACCCGGCATGTCATCGCTGCCTTCCAGATGCGCTTCCGCCCGCAACGTTTCGACGGCATGCCGGATGCGCAGACGGCGGCCATGCTGCAGGTGCTCAACCGGACCCGTTGACTGTCACCAGGCCGCGCGCGGTGACAGGGGCGTTGCCCGTGCTGGCCGGGGCCTGGCATGGGCAAGCGAAGCGCTAAACGGCGCAGGTGATTACTGATTCAGTTGCTATACCTTAGTTATCAACTGGATGCCGTCCATGTCGTCTGCCATTGGCTTGCTGCGTCAAATTTTCTACCGTCCCTGGATGCTCGCCACGCTGGCAGCACTGGCCAGCGCCGCCCTGTTGCTTTCTGCCAGCGTCGGCATCGCCCTGCAGCAGCTGAAACAGAGCGAAACCGAGCAGATGAACGCCCAGGGCGAGCGTTTTCTCGAGCGCCTGGAGCAGGTATTCGGCCAGCTGCGCGAGGGTGTCGACCAGTTGCAGGCACAGCCGCTGCGTGGATGCAGCCCGGCCATGTTGGCGGCCTTGCAGCAGGTGGGCTTGAGTTCGCGCTTCATTTACGAAGCGGCCTACGTGGACGGCAATGTCGCCTGTTCAAACCGGGGTAACGAGCGCGCGTTCGTGCCCTTGCGGCCGCCGGACATCAAGGGGCCGGTCTACAGCTACTGGCTCAACACCACCACCGAGCCGAACGAGAACCTCGCCGCGCTGATGCTCGGCCGGGGCAGGTTCCTGGTCTCGACCTCACGTGGGCACCTGACCGATGTGGTCGACCTGCCACCGGGTGGCAGCCTGGTGGTAGTACTCGACAACGGTGCCCGCGCCATTCCGGTCCTGGGCCCGCCACCGGTATGGCCGCCGCCCTCGGCCTGGTCGCATAGCCACAAGTCGCTGCTCGAACTCAGTGACCGCCTGATCTACCGCATGCCAACCAAGTCGCCTGACTACCAATTGGTGCTGATCGCGCCGCGTGTCAGCTTGCCCCTGCGCATGAACGGCATGCTCTGGCTGTTGTTCCCGGGTAGCGTATTGGCCGCCTGCTTCATCGGCTGGCTGGTGTTGCAGCTGATCTTGCAGCGGCGCTCGATGAGCTCAGAGCTGCAGGGTGCACTGCGCCGTGGCGAGCTGCAGGTGCTCTACCAACCGATCATCGAGCTTGGCAGCCGGCGTTGTGTGGGCGCCGAGGCCCTGGTGCGCTGGCGCCGCCCGGACGGTACCTTGACCAGCCCCGACCTGTTCATACCGCTGGCGGAAGACACCGGGCAGATCCGCCAGATCACGGACTTCGTGCTGCAACGTGTGCTTGAACAACTTGGGCCGTTGCTGCGTTCGCACCCCAACCTTTATATCTCGATCAACCTGGCGGCTTGCGATGTGATGGAGCCGCGCATCGGCCGAGTATCGGCGCGCCTGCTGGCGTTGCACCGGGTGGCGCCCAGCCAGATTGCCTTCGAGGTGACCGAGCGGGGTTTGATCGACGTGGTAGTGGCCCGCGAAAATCTGCAGGCACTGCGCGCCGCAGGGCATCAGGTGCTGATCGACGATTTTGGTACTGGCTATTGCAGCCTGGCTTACCTGCAGACGTTGCCGGTGGACTGCCTGAAGATCGACAAGGCGTTCATAGACGCTCTTGGCCATGATGCCGCCAGCAGTGGCGTTGCCCCACACATCATTCGCATGGCCCACGACCTCCACCTGCGGGTGATTGCCGAAGGTATCGAGAGTGAGGACCAAGCGGCGCTGTTGAGCGGTGAAGGGGTCAACTACGGCCAGGGCTGGCTATTTGCCCGGCCGTTGACGGCCAGGCAGTTTGCCCAGATGGTCACACGCGGGCATCTGCCGCGACGACCCGCGTAGGGTGTAGGCGTGCGTCAGACTGGCAATGCCATATAGAACTGCGTGCCCTGCCCCGGCCGCGAAAACACGCCCATGCGCCCGCCATGCAGTTGCACGATCTCCTTGCACAGCGCCAGGCCCAGCCCCGCCCCACCTTTTTTGCGGCCAACCTGCACGAAGGGCTCGAAAATGCGCCCTTGCTGGCCGTAGGCGATGCCTTCGCCGTTATCCTCGACACTGATGATCACCCGCTCCGCATGGCGGCGGGCGTGCAAGCGGATGCGCCCGCCCTTGGGGGTATGGCGGATGGCGTTGTGCAGCAGGTTGTCCAGCACCCGATCAAGTTGCGCGGGGTCGGCTTGGATGCGCGGCAGTGGCTGCTCCAGGTCGCTGACCAACTCGATCTGCTTGTGCGCAGCCTGGTCGGCAACCCGCAGTTGTGCCCGCTCCACCAGCTCGTCGATGGCACAGGGAGCCAGCTCCAGTTTCTGTAGCCCGCTTTGATAGCGCGAGAAGTTGAGCAGGTCGTTGATCAGTTGGGTAAGGCGCTGCATTTCTTCGCCGATGGTTTCCAGCAAGTCATTCTCCCGCGCTTCTGGCGGGAACTTGACGCGCTCGCGCAACAGGCCGAAGGCCATGTGCATGCCGGTAACGGGCGTACGCAACTCATGGGAGGCGCGCAGCACGAATTCACTGCGCACACGCTCGAAGGCGCGCTGCTCGGTTACGTCGTGCAGCACCATCACTGCGCCAAGAATCGGCCCCTGTGGGTGGCTGACCGGGGTCAGGCTGTAGGTAAGCAGGCGCGATTCTTCATCCACCTCCATGTTCAGGTCGTCTGGTGGCCGGTCCAGGCTGCCGCCCCGCAGCACTTGGCGCAGCTGCTGTTCCAGCTCTGGCCGTTGCAACGCTTCGGCAAGGCTGCTGCCTACCCGGCTGTCATTCCAGCCCAGCTGGCGCTGGGCTACCGGGTTGAGGTGTTCCAGCCGGCCCTGGCGGTCGATGATCAACAGGCCATCGTCGATGCTGTCCAGCACCGCCTGCAAGCGTTGCTGGCCGGCCAGCAGCTCGTCGACGTTGGTGGCCTGGTGCTTGCGCAAGGCATCGGCCATCAAGCCGAAGCGGCGGGTGAGCTGGTTGAGTTCGGCCGCCTGGGTGACTGGCAGGGTGACATCGAAATTGCCCTTGCCCAACTGGTCGGCGGCCGTGGCCAGCGCCTCGATCGGCTGGCCGAAGCGCCGCGCGATGTTGTGCGCACTGATAAAGCCGAGTACCAGCACCACCAGGCCCATCAAGCCCAGCACACCGCTGACCAGCAAGGCGCGGTCACGGCTGCGCTCCTCGCTGCGGGTAATCAGGTCCAGGGCCTGCCTGTGGGAGTCGATCAGGTCGGTGCGGACCTGATTGAATGCAGCGCCCAGCGGCTGGTCCACACCCATGCTGCGGGCAGGGGCCGGGCTGTCGCGGTAAGCCTGGAGGAAGGCTTGATAGTTGCTGTTGGCTTTGCTGAAACCGGTGCGCTCGCCGCCTTGCTCCAGCCCCTTGGCCAGAAGGGACTGGAAGTTGTCCTGCAGCGATCGCAGGTTTTCCGGGGCGGTGTCGTCATCCAGAATCAGGTTCAACTGCTCGCCAAGGTTCTGCCGCAGCTTGAGCCCCACCTCCAAGGAGTGGGTGGTGTCGCGCACCAGTTGCTGTTGCATCGTGGCCATCTGCAGAACACTGACCAGGCCCAGCAGCAGACCGAGCAGCGCCACGGTGACCAGTGCCGAGATACTGAGGAAAAGCCGCGTGCGCAGCTTCATGGGTGGCCATTTCATAAGTTGTATTGCTTGCGTTTGCGGTACAGGGTGGAGGCGTCGATGCCCAAGGTCTTCGCGGCCTGGTCCAGGGTGTCGCTGGCGGCCAGTACGGCACCGATGTGCGCACGCTCCAACTCGTCGAGGCTAAGCGCGGCGCCAACGCGTGGGGCGTTGCCAGCCGGCTGCTCACCCATGCCCAGGTGGCTGATTTCTACCCGCTCTTGCGGGCATATGATGCTGGCTCTTTCCACTACGTTGCGCAATTCGCGAATGTTGCCGGGCCAGCGGTAGTTGAGCAGCGCCGCGCGGGCTTCTTCACTGAAGCCGCGTGCTGGCCGGGAATACTCCTTGACGAAACGGGCGAGGAAGCGGTCGGCGAGGGTCAGAATGTCCTCGCTGCGCTCGCGCAGGGGCGGTAGGTGCAGGGTGATGACGTTCAGGCGGTAGAGCAGGTCTTCGCGGAAGCGGCTTTCGCGCACCATCTCTTCAAGGTTGAGGTTGGTGGCAGCCAGGATGCGCACGTCCGCCCGGCGGGTAACCGGGTCACCCACGCGCTCGTATTCCTTGTCCTGAATGAAGCGCAGCAGCTTGGGCTGCAAGGTCAGTGGGAAGTCGCCGATCTCGTCGAGGAACAGCGTGCCGCCGTCAGCCTGGCTCACCCGCCCAAGCGTGCTTTCACTGGCGCCGGTGAAGGCGCCGCGGGTATGGCCGAACAGCTCGCTCTCCATCAGCTCCGCATTCAGCGACGGGCAGTTGATGGTCACACAGGCTTTGCGTGCACGCTTGCTCCAGCCATGAATGGCGCGGGCCAGCTCGCCTTTACCGGTGCCGGACTCGCCGAGGATGAGGATGTTGGCGTCAGTGGTCGCGACCTGGCGGGCGGTTTCCAGCACGGCCATCATCGCCGGGCTGTGTGAGTCGAGGCCGTCCTTGGGTTTGCGTACTTCACCTTCCAGCGCTTCGAGGCGGGCCGAGAGTTGCCGCACTTCCAGTTGCTTGGCGGTGGCCAGGCGCAGTTGGTCTGGGCTGCAGGGCTTGACGAGATAGTCGGCGGCACCCGCCTGGATGGCGTCCACTGCCGTGTCGATTGCCGAGTGCGCGGTAACGATCACCACGCGCATCCAGGGCGCCTGAATGCGCATCTGCGCCAGTACATCAAGTCCGTTGTCCTCACCCAGGCGCAAATCCAGGAAGCACAGGTCGAACACCTGGCGCTGCAACAGGCTCTCTGCCTGGGCGGCGCTATTGGCGGTGGCCACGCTGTAGCCCTCGTCCTCCAGGCAATAGCGGAAAGTGCGCAGGATCGCGGACTCGTCATCCACCAGCAGAATGCGGCCTTGGTTGTCCTGGGCTGATTCCATTTCCTGCGCTCCTTAAGGGTAGATCTTTATTTAGTGTGGGAAAAATCGGGCAAGTTGCATGGTCAATTCTGAAGGATTCTGTCCTTTGCATGCTAGCCAATGGCTAAACGACGCCTTCAGGCCCCATTTCCCGGTGCTTTGCTTAGAGGCATAGGGTGGCACATTGGTTGCGATGATTTTCAGCTTTTGCCTACAAAAGGAGGTAACGCCATGACCTTTGCCCTACGCAGCGCTGTGTTAGCAGCCGCTTTGCTTCCCGTGTTCACCCCCGCTCTCGCGGACCCCGTGCATGACGCCCGGCTTGAAGGGGCGCTGCAAACGGCGTTGTCGCTAAACCGCATGCTCAACCCGTTCCGTATCAAAGTCGAGGTAGACGGCAAACAGGCGCGGCTTTCCGGCGAGGTAGAAAACGAGGTGGAGCGCCGGTTGGCCGAAGACGTGGCCTTGGCTACCCGAGGTGTCGAGCAGGTCGATAACCAACTGCAGGTCAACGCTGAACTGGTCGAGCGCCCGCTCGAGCTGCGGGCCTATGCCCAGCGCCTGGAGGACGCCACCCTGGCAGCGGTGATCCGTGCGCGGTTGCTGTGGAGCCGTACCACCGAGAAGGCTGCAATCGAAGTGCAAAGCAGCGAGGGCGTGGTGACCTTGCGGGGTAAAGTCGACAGCGCCGAGGCCAAGGAGCTGGCGGGCGTGGTGGCGCGCACAACCGATGGCGTGCACATGGTGAACAATCTTGTCAGCCTCGACAGCGCTGCCATGGCCAAAGCGCGGGAAACCCCTGTGGGGACACCAAGCGGCCCGCAGCCAAGCGACCCCTGGATCATCGACAAGATCCAGAGTAGCTACCGCTACAGCCGCAACCTTGATGGGCTGAACCTCAAAGTGGCCAGTGAAGAGGGCATGGTGCGGTTGTCCGGCGAGGTGGTCAGTGCGGAGCAAAAAACCATTGCCGTGGAAATGGCCCGGCAGATCATTGGCGTGCGGGGGGTGGATGCCGATCTGCTGAAGGTCGCGACCAAGGTCGAAGGCTGATCGTGCAATTCGCACGACCCCAGCATGGCCATCGTGCAGGATACGTCCTGATACCCCTGTGGCCAAATTGTTAAGTTATTGTTTTTAAAGGGTTTTTATTTATTTATGAGGCTGGCATGCAGGCTGCAATTACCTGTTCAGGTTTGAACAAAAATTACAGCAGGAGGAGCCGGCATGAATCGCCAGTCCGTCAACCACTCGCAAGTCGCCACTCTGTCACTGCGCCACCTGGTGTCGGTAGGGATCGCACTGGTTTTGACCTTGGCTGCCGGCCTCTTCTACTACAGCTGGCAAACAGCGCGTCTGGCCGACCAGGTGGCTGCACAGACAGCTCTGCTGAGCCAGATCCAGTCGACCCGGGCCAACAGTTTCGTCAAGGCGGCGGACCCGTTGCCCTCCCAGGGCAAGGCGGCGTCGCCGGCCACTCTGGAACACGTCGTGCCTCAAGACCGCTGGGTGTTCTAAGGCGGACCGTTTGAAGTTTTGAAAAAGAAAGGAGAAACACCATGCTGAGCTGGGCTATCACTTTCCTCATCATCGCCATTGTCGCTGCCGTTCTGGGCTTCGGTGGTATCGCCGGCGCTGCCACAGGTATTGCGAAGATCCTGTTCATTGTCTTCCTGGTCCTGTTTGTAGCCTCCTTCTTCTTTGGACGCGGTCGAGGTTGACAATGAGCAGGAAGCTACACACTGCCCTGGCTGCTGCCCTGCTGATGGGTAGCAGTGCAGCGGCACTGGCTGCCAATGATGGCCAGGTCCGTGCCAACCAGCTGCTGGGTTCGGACCCGGAATACCGGGAAACCTGGCAGGACACGATCAAAGGCGAGGAGCGCCTGCCCGATTGGGTGGTCAACCTCACTGGCAGCTCGGAGCAGCAAATGTCTGCTGTTACGGAAGATGGCGACAAGTACTTGGTCGGCCCCCTGTGCGAGGCCCAGGACAAGTGCACCTACAAGCGCCTGATCGTTGCGTTCAGCTGGGACAAGGATGATGCCTACGGCATGCTCGTGGAGGTGCCTGAAGGCTTGCCCAAGGACAAGTCGCCAACCCGGCATGCGCAGTACCGCTGGCTGGGCAAGCCGGATGACGGCATGAAGACGATGTTGCAGGAGCAGCTCAAGCGTGACCCGAATTGGTACTGAGCCGTGGTTGCCAGTGCCGGTGAGTGGTCACCCACTGACACGAAATAGAAGCTGAACCTTTGTAGCGTTCAGCCTTCTATGATGCGCCGCCCCGAGGAGGGGTTGCACATGACCAAGGGGCCGGGCTGTTCTGGTTGAGACATGATCGGAGTGGCCTAGGGGTACAGGGAGTGCCTCCAGCGTTGGGCCGGGTCAGGAACGGCGGAATCGGAAGCTTCAGGTCGGCGGTATCGCTGGGATACCCAAGCCGACCTGACTTCCGAGGAGCCACGTAGGAAATGCCTCTTTCCTTGCGCGTGTTCTTCCCCGAGACACATTTTGTCTCGACCGTACATCAAATTTTTTCCCTCCGTATCGACTCCCTCACCTGTGGCATTTCGGCCATTCGGATTGTCGAACGCGTCATATTTGTCACTTCTTTTTAGAGTGCCAGATCCGCCTGAATATGGCTGTCTCGTCTTGTTCGGGATCCCGAACGTTATAAATCAACGACTTACAAACCTACCTCGTCGGTCGAAAACGGTATGCATAACCTGCATGGGGTATGCGCTTCAGGCATTAGATTTCCCCCCCTGCCATCGCAATAGTTGCCGCCTTTTTCGCTGGCCAGGGCGCCCTGTCGCTCGCCTGCGGTGTCCTTACATAACGTCGCCGGACGGAAACCGTTATTGCGTGTGACTTGGCCAAGGGCTCTGTCACGCCTGTTTCCACCCGGTGTCATGACCACTAGAACAAAGGGTAAAGACATGAAGAAGGCAAAACTGAGCCTCGCCTGGCAGATCGTCATCGGTCTGGTGCTGGGTGTTGCAATCGGCGCGCTGCTGAACCACTTCAGTGCAGAAAAGGCCTGGTGGATCAGTAACGTCCTCCAGCCCGCCGGTGACATCTTCATTCGCCTGATCAAGATGATCGTCGTCCCGATCGTGATTTCGTCGCTGATCGTGGGTATCGCCGGGGTTGGCGATGCGAAGAAACTGGGCAGCATTGGCCTGAAGACCATCATCTACTTCGAGGTGGTGACCACGATCGCCATCGTCGTCGGCCTGGTGCTGGCAAACCTGTTCCACCCCGGTGCCGGTATCGACATGAGCACGCTGGGTACCGTGGATATTTCCAAGTATCAGGCGACCGCGGCCGAAGTGCAGCATGAGCACGCCTTCATCGAGACCCTGCTCAACCTGATCCCGTCGAACATCTTCGCAGCGCTGATGCGTGGCGAAATGCTGCCGATCATCTTCTTCTCGGTCATGTTCGGGCTGGGGCTGTCGAGCCTGCAGGCAGAGCTGCGTGACCCGCTGGTACGTACCTTCCAGGCCGTATCGGAAACCATGTTCAAGGTCACCCACATGATCATGAACTACGCGCCGATCGGTGTGTTCGCCCTGATCGCCGTGACTGTCGCCAACTTCGGCTTCAGCTCGCTGCTGCCGCTGGCCAAGCTGGTGCTGCTGGTGTACTTCGCCATTGCCTTCTTCGCCTTCATGGTACTGGGCCTGGTGGCTCGCCTGTTTGGCTTCTCGGTGATCAAGATCATGCGCATCATGAAAGATGAGCTGATCCTGGCCTACTCCACTTCCAGTTCGGAAACCGTGCTGCCACGGGTGATCGAGAAAATGGAGAAGTACGGTGCACCAAAGTCGATCTGCTCGTTCGTGGTACCGACCGGCTACTCCTTCAACCTCGATGGTTCGACCCTGTACCAGAGCATTGCGGCGATCTTCATTGCCCAGCTGTACGGTATCGACCTGTCGTGGAGCCAGCAGCTGCTGCTGGTGCTGACCCTGATGGTCACGTCCAAAGGTATTGCTGGTGTGCCAGGCGTTTCGTTCGTGGTACTGCTGGCCACCCTCGGCAGCGTGGGCATTCCGCTGGAAGGCCTGGCCTTCATCGCCGGCGTCGACCGCATCATGGACATGGCCCGCACCGCGCTGAACGTGATCGGCAACGCCCTGGCGGCATTGGTCATCTCGCGTTGGGAAGGCATGTACGATGCGGCCAAGGGCGAGCAGTACTACGCCTCGCTCATGGCTGACAAACAGCAAACTGCGGTGGTTGGCGAAGCGGCCAAGCGCTGAGTTCATACCCCGCTGTACAAAAAGCCCCGACCCGTCGGGGCTTTTTGTTGTCTGTGATGTTGCGCGGCCGCGGTCTGCAGCCTTGCGCCCCGATACGCTATCATTCGGGCACTTTTCTGGGGGAACACACGGATGCTCAATGGCCTTTGGCTCGGCTTTTTCCTGGTGGCGGCAGTGTCCGCCCTGGCCCAATGGCTGATAGGCGGCAACGCGGGCATTTTTGCGGCCATGGTCGAGAGCATCTTTGCCATGGCCAAGCTCTCGGTCGAGGTGATGGTGCTGCTGTTTGGCACTCTGACCCTGTGGCTGGGCTTTCTCAAAATTGCCGAAAAGGCCGGCATCGTCGAATGGCTGGCCAAGGTACTGGGCCCGTTGTTTGCGCGCTTGATGCCGGAAGTACCACCCGGCCACCCGGCACTGGGCCTGATCACCATGAACTTCGCGGCCAACGGCCTGGGGCTGGACAACGCCGCCACACCGATTGGCCTCAGAGCCATGCGCGCGTTGCAGGAGCTGAACCCCAGCAGCACCACGGCGAGCAACGCGCAGATCCTGTTCCTGGTGCTCAACGCCTCTTCGTTGACCCTGCTGCCTGTGACCATCTTCATGTACCGCGCCCAGCAAGGCGCGCCCGACCCGACCATGGTGTTCCTGCCGATCCTACTGGCCACCAGTGTCTCGACCCTGGTCGGGCTGTTGTCGGTGGCCGTCATGCAACGCCTGCGTTTGTGGGACCCGGTCGTACTTGCCTACTTCATCCCCGGTGCGCTGCTGCTGGGTGGCTTCATGGCCTTCCTGGGCACATTGTCGGCAGCGGCACTGGCCAGCTTGTCGTCGATCCTGGGTAACTTGACGCTGTTTGGCGTGATCCTGCTGTTCGTGGTGATCGGTGCGTTGCGGCAGGTGAAGGTATATGAAGCCTTTGTCGAGGGCGCCAAAGAGGGCTTTGACGTCGCCAAGAACCTGCTGCCCTACCTGGTGGCCATGCTGGTGGCTGTGGGCGTGCTGAGAGCCTCGGGCGCGCTGGAATTGGCGTTGGACGGTATTCGCCATGCGGTCAACTGGCTGGGCCTGGACACGCGCTTCGTCGAAGGCCTGCCGACAGCGTTGGTCAAGCCGTTCTCCGGGAGCGCGGCGCGGGCAATGCTGATCGAGACCATGCAGAGCCAAGGGGTGGACAGCTTCCCTGCCCTGGTGGCGGCAACCATCCAGGGCAGTACCGAGACGACTTTCTATGTGCTGGCGGTGTATTTCGGCGCGGTGGGCATCCAGCGTGTGCGGCATGCGGTGGGGTGTGCGCTGCTGGCCGAGTTCTCTGGTGTAGTGGCAACCATCTGCGTGTGTTACTGGTTCTTTGCCTGAACGATCTGCAGGCCTGCACCGCATCAACGGGTAAACACTAGCGGGTTGTGCTGCTGCCTGCCTGGGCAATCGCCCACTCGACCACCTGCCCGGTGAGTAGATCGCACGCTTGGCCAAACCCGGCCACTACCCCGGCTACTTGCTTGTCTGCCAGCGGCTGGCGGACCTCGAAGCGCTTGCTGGCGAGGATACGCTGAGTGCGGCCTTGCACCAGCCGTGCGTCATAGCGGATCACCACCTCCACGGTGCCGTCCGCGCGGTATTCGCTCTGGAACGCCTGCAACTCGCCAGCCAGCTCGTAGTCAGCCTGCAAATTGCTGTCGTCGGCGCTCAGGCGCTGCACCTGCCCGTCGCGCTGGAAGCCGTCGAGCAGCCGGTTGCGCAGCAGCATCGGGGCCGGATCGCTCCAGCGCGCGCCCTTGTAGCTGCTGACCACATTGCCCTGCGGGATGACCGCAATCCGTGGGCCGGCCAATACCTCGCTGGCCAGCGGTTTGTTCAGGCGCAATGACCAGTCCAGCGGCGGCGCGCTGCGGCTGACCTGGTTGACGGGCAAGCGATACAGGTCCACAGGCTCGCTCGTGGGCAGGATCGAGCAGGCGCTGGCCAGCCCAATCGTGACCGCCAAAGCCACTAAGCGCAGCGACGATTTCATGGCTGGAACTCCTTGTTGTTGTCGCGGCCGAGCAGGTAGCCGCTGGGGTCTGCTTCCAGTTGCCGGGAAATGCTTTTGAGTGCGTTGAGGGTTTCGCGCAGTTCGCGGATGGCCGGGGTCAGCTGGTTCAGGCCCTGGGCGCCGTCGCCGATGGCTTCGCTGTTGTCCTTCAGCAGGCTGTTGATGGTGGCAGTGCTCTGCGCCAACGACTGCATGGCTTGCTCGGCGCTGCCGATGGCCTGCTTGCCCTCGGTGCCCAGCAAGCCATTGGCATTGCGCATCAGCACCTGGGTTTCGGCCAGGGTCGCGCTGGCCTGCTTGCCTACCTGGACCAGTTGCTCGATAGCCTGGCTGATGCTGCCATGCTCCCCGGCGAAGGCGCCGGTGGTCTTGTCGAGGTTGGCCAAGGTATTGCTGAGGTGGTCGATGTTGCCCTCGGAGAACATCTGGTTGGCGTTGTGCAGCAGCAAGTTGATGTTGGTCACCAGGTCGCTGCTGTCATTGAGCAGGCGCGAGATGGGCGATGGCGAGGCGATGATCACCGGCAGCTTGCCGTCTTTGCCTTTCAGCTCGGGGCTCTGTGGGGTACCGCCGCTGAGCTGGATGAACGAGTTGCCGGTCACCCCGGCCAGGGTCAGCTTGGCCTGGGTGTCTTCTTTGACTGGGGTATCGCCGCTAAGGCGCACCCGTGCCAATACCCGACGCGGGTCTTTAGGGTCCAGGCGCAGGGTGGAAACGTCACCCACCTTGATCCCGTTGTACTGCACCGGGCTGCCACGAGACAGGCCGGAAACTGCCTCGTTGAACACGACTTCGTAGTCCTTGAACGCATCGTCGACGCTGGACTTGGTCAGCCACAGGCCGAACAGCATGGCACCGGCTACCACCAGGACGGTGACCAGGCCGATAAGAACGTGATGGGCTCGGGTTTCCATTGCTCAGCGCTCCTGGCCAGTGCGGGTGGCGGCCTGTTCGGCTGCGCGCCCGCGTGGGCCGTGAAAGTATTCTTGGACCCAGGCGTCGTTGGTCTGTTCGACCTCGGCCAATGGGCCGGCCACCAGGACCTTTTTCTGCGACAGCACGGCGATGCGGTCGGTGATGGTGTACAGGGTGTCGAGGTCGTGGGTGATCAGGAACACCGACAGGCCGAGCGCATCGCGCAGGGTGAGGATCAACTGGTCGAAGGCCGCAGCGCCGATCGGGTCCAGGCCTGCGGTCGGCTCGTCGAGGAACAGTATGTCCGGGTCCAGGGCCAGGGCCCGGGCCAGCGCTGCGCGCTTGATCATGCCCCCCGACAGAGAAGCAGGGTACTTGTCGGCCGCCGAGATCGGCAGCCCGGCCAATGCCAGCTTTACCCCGGCCAGGTGCTCGGCATCGGCGCGGGATAATCCGGCATGCTCGATCAGTGGCAGGGCAACGTTCTCGGTCACTGTCAGGGAAGAGAACAGCGCGCCCTTCTGGAACAGTACGCCAAAACGCCGTTCGACCAATGAGCGCTGCGTTTCGCGCAGGCCGGCCAGGTCCTGGCCGAACACCTTGATCTGCCCTTCGTTGGGGCGGCGCAGGCCGATGATACTGCGCAGCAGCACGGACTTGCCGCTACCAGACCCGCCCACCACGGCAAGGATCTCGCCGCGGTACAGGTCCAGGTCGAGGTTTTCATGCACCACTTGCCGGCCAAAGCGGTTACAGATGCCGCGGGCTTCGATCACGCTCTCACGTCGGTTCACCAGCCCATCTCCATGAAGAACAGCGCGGCCACCGCGTCGAGCACGATAACCACGAAGATCGACTGCACCACGGCCGAAGTCGTGTGTGCACCGACCGACTCGGCGCTGCCGCTGACCTTGAAGCCTTCCAGGCAGCCAATGGCGGCAATCAGAAAGGCAAAGAACGGCGCCTTGGCCAGGCCGACCAGAAAGTGCTGCACGCCAATATCGCTTTGCAGCAATGACAGGAACATGGCCGGCGAAATGCCCAGCGACAGGGCGCACACCACGGCCCCGCCGACGATGCCGCAAAGCATGGCGACGAACGTGAGCAGCGGCAGGGTAATCAGCAGGGCCAGCACCCGGGGTACCACCAGCAGTTCCATTGGGTTGAGGCCCAGGGTGCGGATCGCGTCTATTTCCTCATTGGCTTTCATCGAGCCGATCTGCGCGGTAAATGCGCTGGCGGTGCGGCCGGCCATGAGGATGGCGGTGAGCAACACGGCGAACTCGCGCAGGAACGAGAACGCCACCAGGTCGACGGTGAACACCGTTGCGCCGAAGTCGGCCAGCACCGTGGCGCCAAGGAAGGCCACCACGGCACCCACCAGAAAGGTCAGCAAGGCCACGATTGGCGCGGCATCCAGCCCTGTCTGTTCGATGTGGGCGACGACCGGGGTGATGCGCCAGCGGTGTGGCTGTAGGGCACGGCGTAGCAGCGTTTCGAGGATGACGCCGATGAAGCCGAGCAGTTGCATGCTGTCTTGCCACAGGGTGCCGACGGCGCAGCCTATACGCTCCAGCAGCAACAGCAGCACGTTGCGCTCGGGCTTCTTGACCGGGATGCAGTAGTCCTGGACCGATTGGTAGACATTCTTCAGCAGCGCCCGGCTGGCTTCCGGCAGGTCGTGGGTGCAGCGCGACAGGCGCTCGGTGCCGAGCAGTTCGGCCAGCAGCGACGCACCGGCCGTGTCCAGGCGCCCCAGCTGGCTGAGGTCGGCGACGGTGTCGGGGGTGTATTGCGCACGCAGCCGCTCGCTGTCGCGTTTCAGGCTGGCGTAGTGCGCCAAGGTCCAGTCACCGGCAATGCGCAGGCAGGCCGGTTGCCGGCTGGTATCCAGAGTGAGGCTGGGGGTGGTCATAGGCTCCATGCAACTGACTCGGCGCTAAGGCTCAGGGGCTGATCATAGCGCAGCAGGCCGGGGCTGTTTGGTGATTATGTGCTGTGTACCAGCAGGTATTGATTACCCGGCTGGCACATCGTCGACCACCTTGAAGCGCAGTACGCCAATCACTTGGCCATCCTCGGTCAGAACCCGCACCTGCCACCTGCCCGCCGGGTTGGGTGGGAAGTTCTGCTTGTGCGTCCAGGCCCGGTAGCCTTCCTTGCGCCCACCGTGGATGTCGAGGGCAATGCGGTCCACCTCCTGGCCGTCCTTCTGCCACACGTGGTAGATCCGCTCATTCAGGCCGCGTGGTGCGTTGATGGCGGTATAGGCGTACAAGCCGCTGCTGCGAATGCTGCTGGCGGCAATTTCGTGCAGCGACTCGCCTGGCTGGCGGTTCAGCACTTCGGTGCTCACCGCCACCTCGGTCATCCACAGGGTTGCCGGCGGTACCCAGGAGCGCAACAACCAGCCGCCAGCACCCACCGACAGCGTGACCAGCAACAAGGCCACAGCCCGGCGCCAGTTGTTGATCGGAAAACTGCTGGCCAAGCTGGGAAACGACAGCGCCATGGCGATGATCAGCGCCAGCTTGAAGCTTTGCGCGGTGGTCAGGTGGACGATGATCGGCAGCGCCGTGAGCAACGCAGCGAACAGGGTGAGGGTATGCAGCGCCAGGAACAGCCAGCGCCGCGGAGCGAGCCATTTGTAGTACAGCGGGTCGATGATCGACACCAGGCCGGCAGCGCCGAGCAGGCCGGTGAACACCAACTGGCCGCTGTTCCAGGTCGTGGTGATGAAGAAGAAGGGCAAAACGAAGAACAGTGTTTCCTGGTGGATCATCTGCGTGGCGTAGCGCAGCAGTGGCTGCGGGATTTCGCGGTTGAACGTGCGCGCGAACAGGCCGGTGAGTGTGTTTTCCAGCATCAGCCACACCCAGCTCACCAGCATCAGCACGGCAACCCAACTGGCCAGGCCGGCCTGGCGGTCGACCAGGATGAAGCTGCCGATGCCGGAAAGAAAACCCCCAAGCGCGATGATGCCGGGATAGCGTTTGAGCAGTTCGATGATGCGCTGGACGATGCGGGGGATCTGAGGCATTGGCTCTACAACAGGAGAGAGTTGGGTGGCTGTGCCGGCCGCTTCGCGGGTAAACCCGCTCCCACTGGATCACCACAGCTTCTGCAACAGTGGGGTCCCTGTAGGAGCGGGTTTACCCGCGAAGAGGCCAGTACTGGCAAAAGAATACCGCTGATTCACCGCCGGCGTGTAGCACCGCTCGGCCGCTGTGGGCCATGCCGCCGCCAGCGCAACAGCCCCGCGGCCACGATCAGCCCTACCAACAGGGCACCCAGCCCATAGAATTCGTCATAACCGAGCAGCGGCTTTTCAATGCGTACGTAGCCGTCTTCCCTGAGCAATTCCCGCATCGCCTGGTTGGCTTGCTCCAGGGTGACCTGGCGCAGTTTGCGCACCGGGTTGGTGAAGCCGCCGTCGGTGTAGTCGTTCAGCGCCCCCCAGTAGTAGTCGGCCAACGCACTGTTGCCTTGGGTGCTCCAGCTTTCCTTGGCGACGCTGGCATCCTTGATGCGGGCGAACGTATCCGGGTCCAGCCCTTCTTTGCGCAGGTGCTTGAACAACCGCTGCATGACCGCTACGGCCTTGTCGATGTCATCGCGCTCCAGGTCGGCATTGACGCTGAGCAGGCCGGTGTCACCGAAGCTTTCGCGCTGCACCGAGGGCCCATAGGACAAGCCATTGCGCAGGCGCAGCTGGTCGTAGATGGCCCAGTCCAGGTAGCGTGCCAGCAGGTCGAGGGTGGCCTGGTGGTCGTTGTCCAGTACCGGCTCGATGAAAAGCCAGTGCAGTTTCACGCTGTCACCGAGCCAGCCACGGGTCAGATCGCGACGCTGCTCGGCTTGCTGGGTGATGCTATCCAGGTTGCGGCGCTCTTCTGGCTCGGTGGCCGGCAGCTCGCCAAACGAGCGTTCCAGATAGGCTGGCAACAGGCGGTCCAGGCCACCGACCATGATCAGGGTCATGTTGTTGGCGGCGTACCAGCGGTCGCGCAGGGCCTGGACCTGTTCCAGGGTCATGTCGTCGACGTTGGAGCGCTCTGGGCACTTCAGGCCCAGCTCGGTGGCCAGTTGGTCGCTGGCGGGGTGACCGATGTCCTGGCGGTCGAGCCAGCGCTGCAGGTGGCCGTAGTGGCCGCCATCCTCGCGTTCGATGATGCGTTTGGCGGTGGCCAGGGCCTTGGCATCGATGTGGGTATCGCGGATGACCGCCAGCAACAGGTCGAGTACCTTGCGCTGGTTGCGCGCCGGTGCTTCGATGACGAAAGTGGTATCGGCACTGCTGGTAAAGGCGTTCCATTCCCCGCCCAGCGCCTGCAGGCGCTCTTCCAGGCCGCCTTCGCCGGTTTCATCGATGCCGCTGAACAGCAGGTGCTCAAGCAGGTGCGGCAGCTCTTTCTGCTCGCAATCGAAATCATCCAGCCCAACCCCGACCACCAGGCGTATCGCCACATGGTCACGCTCGTAGCCATTTTTCAGAATCACCTGCAGGCCGTTGGGCAACAGGTAGCCTTCCACCCGCGACCGGTCGAGGGCGAAAGTGGGCAGGCTGCAGATCAGGATGCAAACGAACATCAGGCAACGCATGGGCGAGCTAGGGTCCTCAGCTAGGCAGAATCATGGCTGGCTTCGTCTGGCACACTGTCGAGCATCAACCCGCCGGTGTCCGAGCCGCCCAGTACCACATAGGCACTGCTACAGAACAAAGAGTTCAAACGCTTCATGTCGGCGATCAGCTCCAAGTGTAGCGAACTGGTCTCGAGGCTTTGCATGACTTTGCGCTGCAGGCGGCTGACGTGGGCGTGGGCCAGGCGCCGCTCCTGGGCCCGGAACCGGCGTTTTTCACGCAGCAGCAAGCGGGCGCTTTCCGGGTCGGCGCTGAGGAACACCGACAAGCCCAGGCGCAGGTTGGCCAGCAATTGTTCCTGCAGGCCGGTCAGCTCTTCGAGGCCGACCTGGGAAAACTCACGGCGCTGGCTGGTCTTCTGCTGCTGGACCTTGCGCAGCATGCGTTCGATGAGGTCGCAGGCCAGCTTGAGGTTGATAGCCACTTCGATGATTTCCGCCCAGCGACGGTTGTCTTGCTCGCTGAGGTCCTCGCGTGTCATCTGCGCCAGGTACAGCTTGATCGCGCTGTACAGGGCGTCGGCATCTTCGCCCAGGGCGCGTACCTGCTGGGGCAGCGCCGTCTGGGTGCCCCGCAGGGCCCCCAGCATGGCTTCGAGCAGGCTGTCGACGATGTCGCCCAGGCGCAGGGTTTCCCGCGCGGCATTGGCCAGGGCCAGGCTGGGGGTCTCCAGTGCGGACGCGTCGAGGTGGCGCGCACGGATCTGGCCGTTGCTGTGTTCCCGCTCGGGCAGCAGCACATTGCACAACCGACCCATGGGGTTGACCGTGGGTAGCATCAGCAAGCAACGGGAGGTGTTGTAGAGCAGGTGGAAGCCGATGACCAGCTCTTGCGGGCTGAAGCTCAGCGAGTCCATCCAGCCTACCAGCGGGTGCAGTACGGGAATGATCAACACCAGGCCGATCAGCTTGTACAGCAGGCTGCCCAAGGCCACCCGGCGGCCGGCGGCGTTCTGCATGCTGGTGCTGATGAACGCCAGCAGGCCACTGCCGATGTTGGCGCCGACTACCAGGCCAATGGCCACCGGCAGGCTGATGACCTCGGCACCGGCCAGGGTCGCCGTGAGGAGAACGGCCGCCAAGCTGGAATAAGAGACCATGGCGAACGTCGCCCCGACCAGGGCATCGAGCATGATGTCGCCCGTCAGCGAGGCGAACAGTACCTTCACGCCCTGGGCATGGGTGATGGGCGCGGCGGCCTGTACGATCAGCTCCAGCGCCAGGATGATCAGGCCCAGCCCGATACCCACCCTGCCCAATTGGCCAGCCCGCGTCTGTTTGCGCGAAAGGAAGAAGATGACGCCGAGGAAGATCAACAGCGGCGACAGCCAGGATAGGTCGAACGTGAGTACCCGGGCCATCAGCGCAGTGCCGACATCGGCGCCGAGCATGATTGCCAAGGCGGGGGTCATGGCCATCAGGCCCTGGCCGACGAACGAGGTGACCAGCATGGCCGTGGCGTTGCTGCTTTGCACCATGGCAGTGACCAGAATGCCGGCAATGAATGCCAGCGGGCGCTTGTTCATGTTCTGGCCAATGATGCGCCGCAGATTCGAGCCGAATACCCGAAGGATGCCGGTGCGCACGATATGGGTGCCCCAGACCAGTAGCGTTACGGCCGAGAGCAGGTTGAGCAGGGTCAGCATGGCGAAGGCCCCCTGAAGCACAGGCCCATGGGGCCAAGGGAAGAAACGTGAGCGTTCGAATAGGTTTTCATTGCTCACTCAAAGCTTTAGCTGTTTTGCGCAGTGCTTGCCAGCTTCGCACGGTAGTCATCAATTTGAAACATACCGTGAATGAATCATTGCCGGTCTTGCAGGCGCAACGTAGCAGCCATTCAAAAATGAAAAAGGGGCCCCGTAGGGCCCCCGCTGTCCTGCACGTTCCGCTCTTACTGACCCGGAATGTCCTTGCGCAGTTTCACTGGGTCATGCTCTTTGCCGTCCTTGCGGGCCAGGGCAGTGCGCATGCGAATGTTGATGGCCTCTACCGCCAGCGAGAAGGCCATGGCGAAGTAGACGTAGCCTTTGGGCACGTGCACGTCGAACGCTTCGGCGATCAGTACGGTACCGACCACGATCAGGAACGACAGTGCGAGCATCTTCAGCGATGGGTGCTTGTCGATGAAGTTGCTGATGGCGCCGGCGCACAGCATCATCACCAGTACGGCCACGACGATGGCAGCGATCATCACTGGCACGTGGGACACCATGCCTACTGCGGTAATCACCGAGTCCAGCGAGAACACGATGTCGATGATGGCAATCTGAATGATGGTGTAGAAGAACTTGCCACCTGCGCCTTTGGGCGCTTCATCGTTTTCGTCCTCACCTTCCAGGCCGTGGTAGATCTCTTGGGAGCTTTTCCACAGCAGGAACAGGCCGCCGAAGAACAGGATCAGGTCACGCCCGGAGATGCCCTGGCCGAGCACCACGAACAGGTCGGCGGTAAGGCGCATGACCCAGGTGATCGACAACAGCAGCATGATGCGGGTGACCATGGCCAGGGCCAGGCCGAAGATCCGGGTGCGCGGCTGCATGTGCTTGGGCATGCGGCTGACCAGGATCGAGATCATGATGATGTTGTCGATCCCGAGGACGATCTCAAGCGCGGTGAGGGTAAAAAAGGCAACCCAGATTTCCGGGCTGGTCAGCCATTCCATGTTGTTTCCTTCGAGCGGTAAAGGCGACGCGCCCTGCAGGGCGCGTCGCGGTGGGGTAATACGCGTTTATTAAAGACTACTGAACAGCGGGAAAATGCCCATCAGCAGCGCGGCGAACATTATGCACAGGCACACCAGCACTGCCCACTTGAGCGTGAAGCGCTGGTGATCGCCAAACTCGATACCGGCCAGGGCTACCAGCAGGTAGGTCGAGGGCACCAGTGGGCTGAGCAGGTGTACCGGCTGGCCGACGATCGATGCGCGGGCCATTTCAACCGGGCTGATGCCGTAGTGGCTGGCGGCCTCGGCCAACACTGGCAAAACCCCGTAGTAGAACGCGTCGTTGGACATGAAGAAGGTGAACGGCATGCTCACGATTGCGGTGATCACTGCCATGTAGGGGCCCATCGCTTCAGGGATGACTGCCAGCAGGCTCTTGGACATGGCATCGACCATGCCGGTGCCCGACAGAATGCCCGTGAAGATGCCCGCGGCGAAGATCAACCCGGTGACTGCCAGCACGCTGCCGGCATGGGCGGCGATGCGGTCTTTCTGCTGTTGCAGGCAGGGGTAGTTGACGATCATGGCAATGCTGAAGGCGATCATGAACAGCACCGGCAGCGGCAGGATACCGGCGATCAGCGCGACCATCAGGGCGGCAGTCAGCGCGCCATTGAAGTACAGCAGCTTGGGGCGGCGGGCCTCAGGGAATTGCGAAACGGTGATATCGCTATGGTCGGTGTCATCGGTTGGCAGGTGCAGTTCACCCAGGCGGGCACGCTCACGCTTGCCGTACAGGTAGGCAATGGCCAGGATGGCCAGTACGCCGAACAACATGGCCGGGATCATCGGCACGAAAATGTCCGACGGGTCCACGTGCAGGGCGCTGGCGGCACGTGCGGTCGGGCCGCCCCAAGGGGTCATGTTCATCACGCCGCCGGCCAGAATGGTCAGGCCGGCCATGATTCGCGGGCTCATCCCCAGGCGGCTGTACATCGGCAGCATGGCGGCGCAGCAAATCATGTAAGTGGTGGCGCCATCACCGTCGAGCGAAACCACCAGGGCCAGTACGGCGGTACCCACCGAGACTTTCAGCGGGTCGCCCTTGACCAGCTTGAGGATCTTGCGCACGGCCGGGTCGAACAGGCCGGAGTCGATCATCAGGGCGAAATACAGGATTGCGAACATCAGCATCACGCCGGTAGGCGCGAGCTTGCTGATGCCCTCGAGCATCATCGGGCCGATCTTGGCGGAAAAACCGCCGAACACGGCGAACAGGATCGGTACCAGGATCAGCGCGATCAAGGCCGACAGGCGCTTGGTCATGATCAGGTACATGAAGGTGATGACCATGGCAAAGCCGAGGAAGGTCAGCATGGCAATACTCCAGGCGTGGCGCTACGAAAGGAACGTCGATTCGGGCGGGTCAGCGCGTTTGGCGCTGCACGGGGAGCATGCGGAGGGGGATTGCGCGAAGGCGGGCACAGGAATACATCAGGATCACCATTGTTGTTGTTGATTGGGCCGGGCGCGGTTGTTACCGGGCGCCCTGGCTGACCGGTCTTGTGCCGGTGGTGGCGCTATCCTATGAGCACAAGCTTTCAGCCAGCTTTCGCTGAAGCAAAGGCGACGAGAGGTAGATGATGCAGCATGTGACCGAGGGTGGCTGCCATTGCGGCGCGTTGCGGTATCGGCTGGCGGGTGACCTGACGGACATCGCCCACTGCCACTGCACAATCTGTCGGCGGGTAAGTGGTGGGCTGGTCGTGACCTGGCTGACCCTACCCCGCTCGGATTTCCATTGGTTAACGGGTAAGCCGAACTGCTACGTGGCCCCGCCCAGTTGCAGCCGTTACTTTTGTGGGCGGTGTGGGGCCCATGTGGCGCTGGTGACCACGCACAGTCCCGAGACCATCGATGTGACCGTGGCCACCCTCGACCACCCGGAGGGCGTGCGCGCCAACCGCCATATCTGGGTAGGCAGCCGGTTGCCTTGGCTGCACCTTGATGAGGATTTGCCGGAGGAGCACGGGGAACGCCTTTAAGATGCTGTGCTCGTGCTGCGGGCCCTGCCGCTGGCAAGCCAACTCCACTAGGTGTAAGCCGGCTCGCCGCGGATAGGCGCCGTTACAACTGCAGGCCACCTGCAGCCTTGTGCAGTGCCCGCAAATGCTCGCCTATCTGCTTCACATTGGCCTCTACCGCAGAAATTTCCCTGGCCCGCGAGGGGGCCAGCAGCGCCCTTACCTCCTTGTCCAGGTTGGTACTCAGGCGCAGCAACCTGGCCTGCCGTTCCTTGCTCTCCCGCTCCAGGTGTTCGCGTTCTTCGGGCTGCGGCAGTCCATAGCCTTTGCTGTCGAGCAATTCTGCCGGGCGGCTGAGGAAGCCGCTGTTGGCAAGCATTTGCTTGAGGGTGGCATCGGCCTTGTTGACGCTGCCATCTTTCAACGCTGCGGCATTCAGGTAGCGCTGCTTGACCTCGTCCTGGGCCAGCAACAGTTGCCGGCGCAGGCTGGCCTGCTCCAGTAGCAGCAGCGCAGCGCTGGTGCGCAGGTCGGCCTGGGCGAACCAGGGGCGACGTTGCTCGGCGCTCAAGGCCAGCCAGTCTTCTACCAGTTGCTGCTGGATCGGCAATTGCTTGCGCAGCACCTCGAACATGGCCTGGTACCGCTCGCGGTAGGAGTCGAAGCGGTAGCCCAGGCGCAGCGCCTCGCGGGGGTTGTCGAGCACGCTCGTGTCGGCCAGCCCCCTGCCCTTGAGCACGGCCAGCAAACCGTTGGGCATGATGCTGTCCAGGTCATTCAATTGCGGGTTGGCGGTGCCGCTGCGCAGCAACTTCAATGACTCTACGGCACAGTTGTTGGACAGGAACCAGTAGTTGCCGTCGTAGCTCCAGTGCATTTCGGCAGCCTGGCGCACCAGGTTTTCAATCTCTTCGCGGTTCAGCTTCAAGGGCACCGAGGCCAGGCTGCGCAGCTCTGTCTTGGTGTATTCGTCGATGACCTGGCCCAGCGGCAGCACGAACAGGCGCGATGGATAGACGCCGACCAGGCCGTCCCAGCTCGATAGCTGCACATCGTTGACGAACGCGCGGTATGACAGCACCAGGCTCTGGTCCAGGTCGAGGCGGCAGTCTGGCCCGCGGGGGCGGCCGGGTCTGCAGATGACCAGGCGCAGCATGCTGTGGCCCCAGCGGCTGACCAGGTTCTGGTTGGCTTCGGCCAGCAGGTAGTCCACTTCATAAACCCGTTCGGGGTCGATTTCGCCCAGTGGCTGGCGGGCGAAGTCGCTACCGGCATTGATGAATGGCAAGCCCCTGGCGCAAGTGTTCTGTGGCGGTGCCCAGCCGAAATGCTCATGCAGGTACTGGTTGAGCGCCGGGCGGCGACAACCGTAGCTCGGGTCCAGGAGGAAGTACTCCATGTTCACCGCGAGGTATTCCTTGGGGCTGCTGAGTTCATAGCTGTCGGGGCTGCGCACGAACTGGCCGTTGTGCTGCTCACGCTCACCCCGGCGGCCCACGTATTGCGGCCAGCCGGCCAGGTCAAGCAGGCGTGGGTCATCGCTCAGGGTGAAGCGGCGCTCAGCCTGGCCGCGGCATTCCTCAGGCAGGCCGATTTTGCCCACGGTGCCCTGTTGGCGTTTACAGCGGGCAATCAGCGATCTTTCACGGCTGGGCCATAGGCGCGCACGGTCGTAGATGTGGCTGAGTTCGTGCAGGACAGTGGCCAGTAGCTCTTGTCGCACGGTGCCATGAGGGCGGTTGGTGCGCTCAATGGCGGCACTGCCATCGGTGAGCCCGGGCAGCAGGCGACGGTTGAGCTGAAGCGTGGACACCAGTGTGGCCTGCCCATAGGCGTCGGCTGGCATGTTGTCGCTCCAGCTCACCTGCACGCGGCGGTCGAGTTGCTGCTTGAAGCGCGGGGGCAGCTTGGCCATGGCCTCGTCAAGCAGGGCCTGGCTGGCTTGAGTCTGCTGTGGGTCGAGGCCGGACGACTGCAGCTCGAGCTGCAGGCCGGCCAGGGCGGGCGTGCCGAGCAGCGTCAGGGCGCAGCCGAGCAGCCAGGCACGCACGGGCTTCACAGTGCGAGGATGGCTTCGGCCAATACCTGGTCGCTGGCGCCGCGTGCTTCCGGAACGCGCTCGCGCAGGGTGGTGAGGGCAGCTTCGAGCTGCGCGCCACGGATGTCCCCGTTGCTGGCCACGAAGCTGGCAGCGTCGTCGTGGGCTTCGCGTACCACTTTCGAGTCGCGGATCGAAGTGGTGGTGTCCGAGGTGAAGTCGATCGAGCGGCCAAAGGCACGCACGATGATGTTGCTGGTGGCCACCAGGGTCTGTGCCTGGGCCAGGTCAGCCAGCAGCAACATGCCGAGGGTAGCGGCAATCAGCGGTTTACGCATGGAGCATCTCCGAAAAATTACAGGGAGTCAGATGTAGTCATTGGACGAGAATTGCTTGCGCCAGTTCCAGATCGCCAACGCCCTGCCGTGCGCAATTATGGCGTAATGATTCCAGGGCAGCTTCCAGCCGAGCACCGCGGATCTGGCCATGGGTGGCGACGAATACCGCGGCATCGTCACGGGCCTCACGCACCAATTTGCGATCAAAGGGTGCAGTGGTGACCTGGCTGGTGGCGTAGGCTGAGATCACCAGGCCTTGGGTAGTGGTGTCCATGGCATGGGCGCTGGCCATGCCGGCAAGGGAAAACAGCAGCGGCAACAGATAACGCATGGGCTCTACGACAACTGGAAGTAAGGGTGGCGAGGGCTGGCCTGGCTGTACGGGGCACCCGGCACAGCCTGGGCGCTTGCCGGCGCTTAGATTGCCAGAATGGCCTGGGCCAGTTCGGCGTCGCTGGCCTGCAGGCTTGGCATTTGTGCGCGGATGTGCCGGAACGCGCTTTCCAGCTTGGCACCGCGGATATCGCCTTGGCTGCCTACGAAGCTGGCAGCGTCGTCACGGGCGGCCTGGACGATTTTATCGTCACGGAACGACGAAGAAACATCCGAGGTGGCGTCGGTGGACGCAGCTACTGCCCCTACTACAGCGTCAGTGGTGACGACGAAACTGGTGGCGTTTGCGGTGCCAGCCAGGCTCAGCATAAGAGCGGCGCCAATCAGATATTTACGGGACATTTCGTGCACTCCTGAACTCGGGTCGGGTGGTTCTGCTTATCGGACGCTCGCATTGCTGGTCGCGGTACTTATGACAGTGGTTTCTACCAGACTGCCAAGCCAAGCGTATCACGCGCGGGTGTTTCCAGATGTTAACGAAGAACGGGCCGTCAACTGTATCGGTTTGGATTTGTACTACACAAACTGTATCTGTTCAGCGCTTGGCGCTGACCTCTGCATGCCACAAACAAAAAACCCGTCGCAGTTGCCTGCAACGGGTTTCAGGAATTCGCGGTGCCGGCCGAAGCCGGCAAGCCGGTGCTTAGCGCCAGAAAGGCTTGCTCAGCTCTTCGTAACGCTGCGACTCGCTGATGCCAGCGTCGGCCAGCAGGCGAGCGTCCAGGCGAGCCAGTTGACGGCGGCTTGCCATGCGGCGCTGCCACAGCACCAGAGTGGACAGTGCGCGCAGCGGCAGCGATGCGTTGGATTGCTGGGCATTGCTTTCAAAAACCAGACCGGAACTGAGGGTACGTTCCATGATGCTTCATCCTTCCGCTTATGGCGGGATTAGGTAGTGATTTAACTGATGCCAATGATCCTCCTCTCTTGTCCAGAACAGTAGATACAGTTCATGCGAAAGACGATGGCTCAGTTAACTGTGTAACCCTACTGTTGCACTCGAAACAGGCGAAACTGTACTGGTCTGCATCTTTATGGTGCATTTTTGGTATGTGGCGATGTTCTGCAGGCTTGAAAGAAGCCTAGGACAGGTACAGTAGTACAGTTCTTGATATTCTTGGGTCTGGACGTGAAACGCGAATGGGCTGGAACAGCAGAAGCGGGGCTGCTGTTCCATGCCGCCGCTGGATCAGCTCGCTTGCATGCGGCCGGTTTCTTCCAGGTTCTCGTGCCAGCTCAGCGCTTCGCGCAGGATATGTGGCGTATGGCCGCCACGTTGGCAGGCGCGCTCGAAGTAATCGTTCAGTGCCGCGCGGTAGTCTGGGTGCACACAGTTGTCGATGATCACGCGTGCCCGCTCGCGCGGGGCCAGGCCACGCAGGTCGGCCAAACCTTGTTCGGTGACCAGGATGTCCACGTCGTGTTCGGTATGGTCCACATGGCTGACCATTGGCACCACACTGGAAATTGCACCGCCTTTGGCAATCGACTTGGTAACGAATACAGCAAGGTGGGCGTTACGGGCGAAGTCACCCGAGCCACCGATCCCGTTCATCATCCTGGTGCCACACACGTGGGTGGAATTGACGTTGCCGTAGATGTCGAACTCCAGCGCGGTATTGATACCGATGATGCCCAAGCGCCGCACGACCTCCGGATGGTTGGAGATTTCCTGCGGGCGCAGTACGAGCTTGTCCTTGTAGCGTTCGAGGTTACCGAATACATCGGCATTGCGGCGGGTCGACAGGGTGATGGAGCTGCCCGATGCAAAGCGCAGCTTGCCGGCGTCGATCAGGTCGAAGGTCGAGTCCTGCAGCACTTCGGAGTACATGGTCAGGTCTTCGAAGGGCGACTCGATCAAGCCGCACATCACGGCGTTGGCAATGCTACCGATGCCGGCCTGCAGTGGGCCGAGCTTGTTGGTCATGCGGCCAGCTTCCACTTCCTTCTTCAGGAAGTTGATCAGGTGGTTGGCGATACCCTGGGTTTCGTCATCTGGCGGCAACACGGTAGATGGCGAGTCCGGTTGGTCGCTGATGACGATACCCACGATCTTCGCCGGGTCGATCGGGATGGCGGTGCTGCCGATACGATCGTCGACCTTGACCAGCGGAATGGGCGTGCGGGTCGGGCGATAGGTGGGGATATAGATGTCGTGCAAACCTTCGAGGTTGGTGTTGTGCGAGAGGTTGATCTCGACAATCACCTGCTTGGCGAAGATGGCGAAACTGGCCGAGTTACCCACCGATGTAGTAGGTACGATGTGGCCCTGCTCAGTGATGGCCACGGCTTCGATGACCGCGATGTCCGGCAGCTTCAATTGCTGGTTGCGCAGTTGTTCGACGGTTTCCGACAGGTGCTGGTCGATGAACATCACCTTGCCGTCGTTGATGGCCTTGCGCAGGGTGCTGTCTACCTGGAAAGGCATGCGGCGGGCCAATACACCGGCCTCGGTCAGTTGCTTGTCCAGGTCGTTGCCCAGGCTGGCGCCGGTCATCAGGCTGATCTTCAGTGGCGACTGTTTGGCACGTTCGGCCAGTGCATGCGGGACGGCCTTGGCCTCACCGGCGCGGGTAAAGCCGCTCATGCCGACAGTCATGCCGTCCTCGATCAGACCAGCGGCATCAGCCGCACTCATTACCTTGCTGTGCAGAGAGGACAAGCGGATACGGTCACGGTACATGGATTGTTATCTCGGGCTGCTGAAACTACTGCAGCGCAGTCTAGAGATTTCGCCCATTGCCGTCCCACGACCATGGTCGTATGAGAAGCCTCTCGGTAGAGCCGTTGATCCGGATCAATAAAAAGAAAGCCCCGGTAGATGCTTACCGGGGCTTCCTTTATATCGGCGGGTTTGCTGCGGCGCTTTATTCCACAGCCTTGACCATGTCTTCGATGACCTTCTTGGCGTCACCGAATACCATCATGGTTTTGTCCAGGTAGAACAGTTCGTTATCCAGGCCGGCGTAGCCACTGGCCATCGAGCGCTTGTTGACGATGATGGTCTTGGCCTTGAACGCTTCGAGAATCGGCATGCCGGCAATGGGCGACTTGGGATCGTTTTTTGCCGCCGGGTTGACCACGTCGTTGGCGCCCAGCACCAGTACCACGTCGGCCTGGCCAAACTCGGCGTTGATGTCTTCCATCTCGAAGACCTGGTCGTAAGGGACTTCGGCTTCGGCCAGCAGCACGTTCATATGCCCAGGCATACGCCCCGCAACCGGGTGAATCGCGTACTTCACGGTTACACCGTTGTGGGTCAGCTTTTCGGTCAGTTCCTTGAGTGCATGCTGGGCACGGGCCACCGCCAGGCCATAGCCCGGAACGATGATCACGCTGTCGGCATTGCTCAACAGGAAGGTGGCATCGTCAGCCGAGCCGGACTTGACCGGGCGCTGCTCTTGCGAGCCTTGCGCCGCCCCCGCGTCGGTGTCGCCACCAAAGCCGCCGAGGATGACGTTGAAGAACGAACGGTTCATCGCCTTGCACATGATGTACGACAGGATGGCGCCAGAAGAGCCCACCAACGAGCCCGCGATGATCAGCATCGAGTTGTTCAGCGAGAAGCCGATACCCGCAGCTGCCCAACCCGAGTAGCTGTTGAGCATTGAAACAACCACCGGCATGTCGGCGCCGCCAATCGGAATGATGATCAGCACACCCATGACAAAGGCCAAGGCCAGCATCAGGGTGAAGGCACTGTAATGGCCGGTGAACGTGAACAGCAGGCCCAAGGCGATGGTGGTCAGGCCCAGGATCAGATTGAGCTTGTGCTGACCGGCGAACTGTACGGGTGCGCCCTGGAAGAGGCGGAATTTGTATTTGCCCGACAGCTTGCCGAAAGCGATCACCGAGCCAGAGAAGGTAATGGCACCAATGGCTGCGCCGAGGAACAGTTCCAGGCGGTTACCGGTAGGGATCGGGTCGCTGATGGCTGCAACGATGCCCATCGACTGCGGTTCGAGCACTGCGGCGATGGCGATGAACACCGCAGCCAGGCCGATCATGCTGTGCATGAAGGCGACCAGCTCGGGCATCTTGGTCATCTCGACCCGCTTGGCCATGATCGAACCGGCGGTACCACCGACCAGCAGGCCGACCAGTACGTAACCGATGCCGGTCGTAGCCCCACCGTTGCCGATGGAGAGCGCCGCGAGCTTGTAGATGAGGCCAACCGTAGTGAGGATGGCGATGCCCATGCCGATCATGCCGAACAGGTTGCCGCGCCGCGAGGTTGTCGGGTGCGACAGGCCCTTGAGCGCCTGGATGAAGCACACCGAGGCGACGAGGTAGAGGAGCGTTACCAGATTCATGCTCATGCTTACTTCTGCGCCTCGTTCTTGGTTTTCTTCTTGAACATTTCCAGCATGCGGCGGGTGACCAGGAAGCCACCGAACACATTGACTGCGGCCAGGGCCACCGCCAGGGTGCCCATCAGTTTGCCGGCAGGGGTCACGGTCAGGGCGGCGGCCAGCATGGCACCGACGATGACGATCGCCGAGATGGCATTGGTGACCGCCATGAGTGGGGTGTGCAGCGCCGGGGTGACGTTCCACACCACGTGGTAGCCCACATAAATGGCCAGCACGAAGATGATCAGGTTGTAGATGCCGTGGGAAATCAGCATGTCTTCCATTGTCGTGCTCCTTAGCCGTTCTTGCGGACGACCTGGCCATCGCGGCACATCAGGCAGGCCGCGACGATGTCGTCTTCGAGGTTGATGGTCAGTGCGCCGTCCTTGTCGAACAGCAGCTTCATGAAGTCCAGCAGGTTGCGCGCATACAGCGCCGAGGCATCGGCGCCGACCTGGGCCGGCAGGTTGGTAGGGCCGACGATGGTCACGCCATGCGCCTGAACGACCTGGTCCGCCACGGTCAGCGGGCAGTTGCCGCCTTGGGCCGCGGCCAGGTCGATGACGACCGAGCCAGGCTTCATCTGGGCCACTGTTTCGGCACTGAGCAGGGTTGGCGCCTTGCGGCCAGGGATCAATGCGGTGGTGATGACGATATCCGCCTGCTTGGCGCGCTCGTGCACGGCCTGGGCCTGGCGTTGCATCCAACTGGCTGGCATCGGCCGGGCATAGCCGCCGACGCCTTCGGCGCACGCCCGTTCTTCGTCGGTCTCGTAGGGGACGTCGATGAACTTGGCGCCCAGCGACTCGATCTGCTCCTTCACCGCCGGGCGTACGTCGGACGCCTCGATCACTGCGCCCAGGCGCTTGGCCGTGGCGATGGCCTGCAGGCCGGCAACGCCCGCACCCAGGATCAGTACCCGGGCGGCTTTGACCGTACCGGCGGCGGTCATCAGCATGGGCATGAAGCGTGGGTAGTGATGGGCAGCCAGCAGCACGGCCTTGTAACCGGCAATGTTCGCCTGTGACGACAGCACGTCCAGGCTCTGCGCCCTTGACGTGCGGGGCGCGGCCTCCAGCGCGAAGGCGGTGATCCCGCGTTCGGCCATCTTGCCGATCAGTTCGCTGTTGAAGGGGTTGAGCATACCTACCAGCAGGCTGCCGCTGTTGATCAGGGCCAGTTCCTGGTCGTTGGGCGCGACCACCTTCAGGACCAGTTGGGCGCCGTATGCATCGGCTGCGGTCCCCAGGGAAGCACCCACGGCCTCATAGGCACTGTCCGGAATGGCGGCGTTGAGCCCTGCCCCCCGTTGAACGGTGACCTGATGGCCCTGGCCAATCAGTTTCTTGATGGTTTCGGGGGTCGCAGCGACCCTTGTCTCACCGGTCTGCGTCTCGAGAGGAACACCAATGTGCACGACTATTTCTCCTGCGGTGACCTTTGTTTTTGTCAAAGCCAGCGCACTGCGAATGGTGTGCTGGGTGGCTGTGGAGCGCCATCCCGCCGGATCCTGGGCGGGCGAAGCATTTTGCAGACGAACCCATAGGGCTTCAACCGGTTCTGGAGCGAAACGAAGTTAAAACTACAAGTCACCCTGTGACCGCTTGTCGCACGCATAAGGTCGCAGCCCATCAACTACGGGCTTTTGCCAGATTAGGAGGAAAAAACAAAAAAATTTTGGCCAGTTCGCTGATGGCTTGTTCGATGTCGCAAAATAACCCGCAAAGCCCCGTAGTCAGGACGGTTAGCGGGTATTTTTGTGCGTACGTAACAGTTTACGAATATGCGACAAATATATATATCTGTAGGTGTTAAAAATAATTGACTACGGGGTCAGGTTGTCCCGTTCCTGGGCATATGCCTGCGCTTGGCTCACCAGCCAGTCACGGAATGCGCGCAGAGATGCGGACTCCACCTTGCGTTCTGGAATCATCAGATAGTAGGCCTTGTCGCTAGTCAGGACGTGTCTGTTAGCGACTACCAGCCTACCC
The DNA here is from genome assembly GCF_002454615.1 of Pseudomonas sp. UBA6699. Lineage (NCBI taxonomy): Bacteria > Pseudomonadati > Pseudomonadota > Gammaproteobacteria > Pseudomonadales > Pseudomonadaceae > Pseudomonas > Pseudomonas sp. UBA6699. The sequence goes on along the minus strand of NZ_DKJF01000101.1, from coordinate 3,408 downwards.
TCCTGCAACTCGCGCTGGATCAGAAACGGCGGTATCAGCGCGACGCCCATCTCGTGCATGGCCGCTTGGGCAAGCATCGAAAACAGCTCATAGCGTGGGCCGGTCATGTCACGTTCCACATTCATGGCCACGCTTGCGAACCATTGCCGCCACGCGTACGGCCGCGTGCTCTGCTGCAACAGTGGCAGCTCAGCGATGTGCCGTGCTTCGAGCGTGCCTTGCCCGCCCAGCAGTGCCGGGCTGCATACGGGTAACGGGTTTTCCCCCATCAGCCGCTGCGACTGTGTGCCAGACCAGTCGCCATCACCAAAATAGATGGCGGCATCGAATGTTGTGTCCGCGAACAGAAATGGCCGGGTGCGGTTGGTGAGGTTCACGGTGACCTCCGGGTGGCGCTGCTGGAAGTCTTTGAGGCGCGGTAGCAGCCATTGGGTACCGAAGGTCGGTACTACTGCCAGTTCGATCACGCTGGCGCCCTGCTGTCGCATCACTGACAAGGTGTCGCGCTCCACTGCGTCCAGTTGCGCGGCAACCTGTCGGCTGTACGACAGGCCCGCCTCGGTCAGCTTCACACCACGGCGCGAGCGGCGGAACAACTCTACGTTAAGGAACGTTTCCAGGCTGGCAATCTGTCTGCAGACGGCGCCTTGGGTCAGGGAAAGCTCCTGGGCGGCCTTGGTGAAGCTCTGGTGACGTGCAGCGGCCTCGAAGCAAACCAATGCAGAGGTGCTGGGGATCTTGCGTCGCATGTACGTCAACCTCACTCGTAAGGCCGAAAATGTGGCGGGGTTCTGATTTTCGAAGTGACAAAATATCACTATATGGTGCGCAATCCTCGTTTGTATCAGCGGGCAATCAGTCCTAGGCTCAAAGGCACATAAAAACTCCGCCCCCTTCTCGAGGATTCCGCTCATGGCTGGTGAAGCAAGCTTCAACTGGATCGATCCACTGCTGCTGGATCAGCAGCTCACTGAAGAAGAGCGCATGGTGCGTGACAGCGCTTATCAGTTCGCCCAGGGCAAGCTGGCCCCGCGTGTACTCGAGGCGTTTCGTCATGAGCAGACCGACCCGGCGATTTTTCGCGAAATGGGGGAAGTGGGCCTGCTGGGTGCGACCATCCCCGAGCAATACGGCGGCAGTGGCTTGAACTATGTGTGCTATGGCCTGATTGCCCGCGAAGTGGAGCGCATCGACTCCGGTTATCGCTCGATGATGAGCGTTCAGTCTTCGCTGGTGATGGTGCCGATCAACGAATTTGGCACCGAAGCCCAGAAACAGAAGTACTTGCCCAAGTTGGCGAGTGGGGAATGGATCGGTTGCTTCGGTTTGACCGAGCCTAACCATGGCTCTGACCCGGGCTCGATGATTACCCGGGCCAAGAAGGTCGAGGGCGGTTATCGCCTGAGCGGCAGCAAAATGTGGATCACCAACAGCCCGATCGCTGACGTATTCGTGGTCTGGGCCAAGGATGACGCCGGAGATATCCGTGGCTTCGTCCTGGAAAAGGGCTGGCAGGGCCTGAGTGCGCCTGCAATTCATGGCAAGGTCGGTCTGCGCGCGTCGATTACCGGCGAGATCGTCATGGATAATGTGTTTGTGCCGGAAGAGAACATCTTCCCCGATGTGCGTGGCCTCAAAGGTCCGTTCACTTGCCTGAATTCGGCCCGTTACGGCATTTCCTGGGGGGCGCTGGGTGCTGCAGAGGCCTGCTGGCACACCGCCCGCCAATACACGCTGGACCGTCAGCAGTTCGGTCGCCCACTTGCTGCAAACCAGCTGATCCAGAAAAAGCTGGCCGACATGCAGACCGAGATCACGCTGGCGCTGCAAGGCTGCCTGCGCCTTGGGCGAATGAAGGACGAAGGCACCGCGGCGGTGGAAATTACCTCGATCATGAAGCGCAACTCCTGCGGCAAGGCGCTGGATATCGCACGCATGGCGCGCGACATGCTTGGTGGTAACGGGATTTCCGACGAGTTCGGTGTCGCCCGTCATCTGGTCAACCTGGAGGTGGTCAACACCTATGAAGGTACGCACGACGTGCATGCGCTGATCCTGGGCCGCGCGCAAACCGGTATCCAGGCTTTCTATTGATAAGGAGCCAGTCCATGGGCGCGTTATCACATCTGCGGGTGCTGGACCTGTCGCGCGTGTTGGCCGGTCCGTGGTCTGGCCAGATCCTCGCTGACCTGGGGGCTGACGTGATCAAGGTCGAGCGGCCGGGCAGTGGGGACGATACCCGCTCCTGGGGGCCGCCCTTCCTTAAAGGTGCCAATGGCGAGAACACGAGCGAGGCGGCTTATTATCTGTCGGCCAACCGCAATAAGCGGTCGGTGACGATCGATTTCACGCGGCCCGAGGGCCAGCGCCTGGTGCGTGAGCTGGCGGCGAAGTGCGATATCGTCATCGAGAACTTCAAGGTGGGTGGGCTGGCGGCCTATGGGCTGGATTACCAGAGCCTCAAGGCCGACAATCCGCGGCTTATCTATTGCTCCATTACCGGTTTCGGGCAGACCGGGCCTTATGCCCGGCGCGCTGGCTATGACTTCATGATCCAGGGGCTAGGTGGGCTGATGAGCCTGACGGGGCGCCCGGAAGGTGAGGAAGGCGCAGGCCCGGTCAAGGTGGGTGTCGCCCTTACCGACATTCTGACCGGGCTGTACTCAACGGTGGCCATGTTGGCTGCCCTCGCCCACCGTGACCAGACTGGGGTCGGTCAGCACGTCGACATGGCGCTGCTGGATGTGCAGGTGGCTTGCCTGGCGAACCAGGCAATGAACTACCTGACCACGGGCACGGCGCCCCGTCGCCTGGGCAATGCGCACCCCAACATCGTGCCTTATCAGGATTTTCCGACGGCGGATGGCGATTTCATTCTTACCGTGGGCAACGACAGCCAGTTCCGCAAGTTCGCCGAGGTGGCCGGGCAGCCTCAATGGGCGACTGACCCTCGCTTTGCCACCAACAAGCTGCGTGTGGCCAACCGGGCTGAGCTGATTCCATTGATTCGCCAGGCCACCGTGTTCAAGACCACGGCCGAATGGGTGAGCAAGCTGGAGGCAGCGGGTGTGCCGTGTGGGCCAATCAATGATCTTGCCCAGGTGTTCCGCGACCCCCAAGTGCTGGCTCGCGGGCTGGCGGTCAGTATCCCGCATGCGTTGGCAGGCAATGTGCCGCAGGTGGCGAGCCCGATACGTTTGTCGGCGACGCCTGTCGAGTATCGGCTGGCGCCGCCTATGTTGGGTGAGCATACCGAGGTGGTGCTTGAGGAGGTGTTAGGGCTAGGAGCGGAAGAAGTGCGCCAGTTGCGCAGCGTTGGCGTGTTGTAGGGAATGCTGGTCTAGCTATATAGCGGGGAGGCCGCCAGGCCTCCCCGCTTTGCTTTTTAAGCGCCCTGAAAGTTTATTT
>NZ_DKJF01000100.1:0-74128 GCF_002454615.1 Pseudomonas sp. UBA6699 | reverse complement strand
CGCTCTTCCGATCTGGCCCGGGCCAGGGCAGCCGCGCCGGCGCCGGCTGCGGCACCTAAACGCAAGCCGTACAAACTGGTGGCCATCGGTACCTCCACCGGCGGCCCGGTAGCCCTGCAGCGGGTCTTGACCCAGCTGCCGGCCAACTTCCCGGCACCGATCGTGCTGATCCAGCACATGCCGGCTGCGTTCACCAAGGCGTTTGCCGAACGCCTGGACAAACTGTGCCGCATCAGCGTCAAGGAAGCCGAGGACGGTGACATGCTGCGACCAGGCCTGGCCCTGCTGGCCCCGGGTGGCAAGCAGATGATGGTCGATGGCCGTGGCACGGTGAAGATCCTGCCTGGCGATGAGCGCTTGAACTACAAGCCGTGCGTGGACATCACCTTCGGCTCGGCGGCCAAGTCATATGGCGACAAGGTGCTGTCGGTGGTGCTGACCGGCATGGGTGCCGATGGCCGCGAAGGCGCGCGCCTGCTCAAGCAGGGCGGCAGTACGGTGTGGGCCCAGGATGAAGCCAGCTGTGTGATCTATGGCATGCCCATGGCCATCGTCAAGGCCAACCTGGCCGACGCGGTGTATAGCCTGGACGAGATCGGCAAGCACCTGGTAGAGGCCTGCGTCTGATGGATGTGCTGAGCCTGATCGGCCTGATCCTCGCCTTCGTTGCCATTGTCGGTGGCAACTTCCTCGAGGGTGGCCATGTCGGTGCCCTGGTCAATGGGCCGGCGGCATTGATCGTGCTGGGCGGCACCTTGGCGGCAGCACTGCTGCAGTCACCGCTGGCCTCGTTCAAGCGGGCCCTGCAGATTCTGCGCTGGATCCTGTTCCCGCCCAGGGTCGACCTGGCGGGTGGCATCGACCGGGTGGTGAACTGGAGCCTGACCGCGCGCAAGGAAGGCTTGCTGGGCCTGGAAGGGGTGGCCGACAGCGAGCCCGACCCGTATGCGCGCAAAGGCTTGCAGCTGCTGGTCGATGGCGCCGAGCCAGAAGCCATTCGCAGCATCCTCGAAGTCGATTTCCTGACCCAGGAAAGCCGCGATATCCAGGCGGCCAAGGTGTTCGAGAGCATGGGCGGGTACGCGCCTACCATCGGCATCATCGGTGCGGTCATGGGCCTGATCCACGTGATGGGCAACCTGGCCGACCCGTCGCAACTGGGCAATGGCATCGCCGTGGCCTTCGTCGCCACCATCTACGGTGTGGCCAGCGCCAACCTGGTGCTGCTGCCGATCGCCAACAAGCTCAAGGCCGTGGTCATGCGCCAGTCGCGCTACCGCGAAATGCTGCTCGAAGGCCTGTTGTCGATTGCCGAGGGCGAAAACCCGCGCTCCATCGAGCTGAAGCTGCAAGGCTTCATGGAGTAACCCATGCGCCGCCGCCGTCCTACCGAGGAACACGAAAACCACGAACGCTGGCTGGTGTCATACGCCGACTTCATTACCTTGCTGTTCGCATTTTTTGTGGTGATGTACTCGATTTCGTCGATCAACGAGGGCAAGTACAAGGTTATTTCCCAGGCGCTGCTCGGGGTGTTCAACGACCCTGAGCGCAGCATGAAGCCCATCCCCGTGGGCGAGGAGAAGCCATTGACCGTGCGCCCGGCCGAGCCGCTGGTCAACGACAGCGAGCAGACCGAAGCAGGCCTTGCGGCAACCAATACCGACCCGCTGAAGACCATCAGCGATGACGTGCGCGACGCCTTTGGCGACCTGATCAAAAGCAACCAGATGACCGTGCGCGGCAACGAACTGTGGATCGAGATCGAGCTCAATTCATCGCTGTTGTTCGGCAGTGGCGATGCCATGCCCAGCGACAAGGCGTTCGCCATCATCGAGAAGGTGGCCGATATTCTCAAGCCGTTCGCCAACCCGGTGCATGTCGAGGGTTTCACCGACAACCTGCCGATCCGCACCGCGCAGTACCCGACCAACTGGGAGCTGTCGTCGGCGCGGGCGGCGAGCATTGTGCGCCTGCTGGCCATGGAGGGGGTGAACCCGGCCCGCATGGCCTCGGTCGGCTATGGCGAGTACCAGCCGGTGGCCAGCAATGACACCGCCGATGGCCGGGCGCGCAACCGGCGGGTGGTGTTGGTGATTTCCCGTAACCTGGAAGTGCGCCGCAGCCTGACGGGCTCGGGCAGCGCCAATGCAACACCGGATGCTGCCCTGCGCCGGGCTGGCACACAAAGTGCACCGGCTACGCCAGCAAAGGTGGCGGGGCAGTGATTCGTCAATTCTCTGGCACTGCTACAAGCACAATTTTGACTGTGACGCCGTCCCCTGTGGGAGCGGGCGAGCCCGCGAAGCAGGCGACGCGGTGATTGGCACCGGCTTCGTCGGTGTTCGTGGGCTCGCCCGCTGCCACATCGATCGCACGCGCTTTCAAATCAATACATAGAGTTTGCTTGATGAGAGTCTGGGCAGTAGCCAATCAAAAAGGTGGCGTCGGCAAGACCACCACGACCATCGCTTTGGCCGGCCTGCTGGCCGAGGCCGGCAAGCGCGTGGTCGTCGTCGACCTGGACCCGCACGGTTCGATGACCAGTTACTTCGGCCACAACCCTGATGCCCTCGAGCACAGTTGCTACGACCTGTTCCTGCACAAAGGCAGCGTGCCTGAGGGCTTGCCGGGGCAACTGCTGCTGCCCACCAGCGACGAGCGGATTTCGCTGTTGCCGTCGAGCACCGCGCTGGCCGTGCTGGAGCGCCAGTCGCCGGGGCAGAATGGCCTGGGCCTGGTGATCGCCAAGAGTCTGGCGCAGTTGTGGCAGGATTTCGACTTTGCCTTGATCGACAGCCCACCCTTGCTCGGCGTGCTGATGGTCAATGCCCTGGCCGCCAGCCAGCAGTTGGTGATCCCGGTGCAAACCGAGTTTCTTGCGGTGAAGGGGCTTGAGCGCATGGTCGCGACCCTGGCCATGGTCAACCGGTCACGCAAGCAGGCGCTGCCGTACCAGATCGTGCCGACACTGTTCGACCGCCGCACCCAGGCCTCGCTGGGCACCCTCAAGCTGCTGCGTGACACCTACGGCCAGCATGTATGGCAGGGCTACATCCCGGTCGATACGCGCCTGCGCGACGCCAGCCGCAAGGGCGTGACGCCTTCGCAGTTCGACGCCAAGAGCCGTGGGCTGGTCGCCTACCGGGCACTGCTCAAGCACCTGTTGACCTACAAACCCGCAGCGCAGGTGGCCTGATGACCCAGACCCGGTACACCGGCACCCGGCCACAGATGGCCTTGCAATCGTATCTGGATGGCCTGCTGCAGGAGGCCACCGAAGACGAGGCGCTGTTGCAGGCACCCGTGGAGCCCGCTGCAGCCGATGAGTTCGCTGAAGCCGTGCGCGAGGAGCAGGCCCGCGATGCCCGCCAGCCGCAACCTGCCGAACCGCTCGTGGCCGTTGCCCGCCCTGCGCCTCGGCCTTTCGCCGAACCCCGCCTGGCGGTATTGCCCAGCGTGATGCCGGTCGACCCGCCGGTGGTGACGGTGGTGGAGCAGGAGGTGGTGGCCGAGGCGGCCATTCCAGTGCTGGTCGAAGCGCCTGCGCTGGAACCGGCGCTGCCACTGGTCGACGTGCACCTGCCAGCGCCGCCCGTGCCACCGGCCACTGTCGACGGCCGCCCGGCCTGGGCCGCCGAACCCTTCGAATGCCTGTTGTTCGATGTCGCCGGCCTGACCCTGGCCGTACCACTGGTGTGCCTGGGCTCGATCTACACCCTGGCCGGCCAGGAGCTGACACCGCTGTTCGGTCAGCCCGAATGGTTCCTTGGCATCCTTACCTGCCAGGCGGGCAACCTCAAGGTCCTGGATACGGCGCGCTGGGTGATGCCCGACCGCTACCGCGACGATTTCCGCCAGGGCCTGCAGTACGTGATTTCGGTGCAGGGCTACGAATGGGGGCTGGCCGTGCACCAGGTCAGCCGTTCGTTGCGCCTGGACCCGTCGGAAATCAAGTGGCGCAGCCAGCGTGGCCAGCGCCCGTGGTTGGCCGGCACGGTTATTGAACACATGTGTGCATTGCTCGACGTTGCCGCGCTGGCCGAGCTGATCGCCAGCGGCGCGGTCAAGCAGCTGCACGACAAACAAATGACACCGAACACAACCGCCAGAAAGCGGATTTAGAGGGCTAGGGGAATGAAAAAGTCGTCTGCACAAGGTTCTGAAGATCCAATCCTGCAGTGGGTAACCTTCCGGCTGGACAACGAGTCCTACGGCATCAACGTGATGCAGGTGCAGGAAGTGCTGCGCTACACAGAGATCGCGCCGGTGCCGGGTGCGCCCAGCTATGTGCTGGGCATCATCAACCTGCGAGGCAACGTGGTAACGGTGATCGATACCCGCCAGCGCTTTGGCCTGATGCCGACCGAAGTCACCGACAACACCCGTATCGTCATCATCGAGGCCGACAAGCAAGTGGTCGGTATCCTGGTCGACAGCGTGGCCGAGGTGGTCTACCTGCGCCAGTCGGAAATCGAAACCGCGCCGAACGTGGGTAACGAGGAGTCGGCCAAGTTCATCCAGGGCGTGTGCAACAAGAACGGCGAGCTGCTGATCCTGGTCGAACTGGACAAGATGATGACTGAGGAAGAGTGGTCCGAGCTGGAGAACATCTGAGTTGATCTTCGAGGTTGCGGTAATCTTTCTGGCGTTGCTGTGGGCCTTGAGCCTCTGGTTCTTCCTCAACTACAGCAAACGCCAGCGCGAAGTGGCCGCGCAGCAGGCCGTGGGCGATGCCCTGCGCGACCAGCGCATCAAGGACCTCGCCAAACGCCTGGATGACTACCAGAACGTCACGGTGCGCATGGGGGACGCGCTGCACGAGCTGAACGTGGCGGTTGCCCCCTTGCCGGACCGGATCCAGCAACTGGAGCAACGCGACCCTCATAACGTGACGTTTTCCCAGGCAGCCAAGCTGGTCGGCATGGGCGCCAGCATCGCCGAGCTGACCGAGAGCTGCGGCCTGACCCAGGCCGAGGCAGAGCTGATGAGCAAGCTGCACCGTAGTGACTGAGCCTGGCGGGCCGCTTCAAGGCCCGGTCAGGCCTGCGCCCAGGCTCAGGTCTGGACCCAGGAGTGATTGCCGCCGACCGTGGCGATGCGGTTGAGCGGCAATTGCTGGTGCACGGCCTCCCTCAGCGCGCTGGTGTTGATGAAGGTGGCGGTATTGATGCGCGGGATGTTGTACAGGTTGACCATCTGGCGCAAGGTTGCGAGGTTGGGCAATTGCTGGTCGATCACGTCGCTGAGCAGGCGCGGGCCGGTCAGGTAGCTCAGGCGGCTGGCATAACGGTAGAAGTTCGAGGGGTCTTCGGCCAGGCTGGGCCTGTGGTCATAGAAGTCCAAATGCAGGCGGAAGCGTGCGTGCATTTCCTCGCTGATCGCCTCCAGGGTCGGGTTGCCAGGGTGGCTACCGATCTGGCTGGTGTTGTACAGGCAGTTCATGCTCAGTTTCTCGTTGGCCATCGGCGGCGCCAGCAGCAAGCCATCTGCCGGGATGCACAGCGCTACGTCTTGAATCGCTTCGGTGGGCGTTGCCGGTGGTTCCCCCAGCTGGGGTTGCCCGGCCTTGCCTGGCACCCGTAGCGTGTCGTCGACGTCCATGTACAGCCCCCCTTCATGGTGCAGCAGCGGGTAGCGCAGCACATCGCTTGCCGACGCATAGTTGGTGGCCACGCCACCATTGCCGTCCAGGGCCGCGTCGTACTGGGCATAGTACTTGGTTTGCTGGAATGCCCTGAAGAACGCTTGCTCTTCCAGGGGTAGCACCTGCAGCCCCGGCGCCTGTTCGGCCAGCAGACGCAGGTTTTCTTCGTGAGCGCCAGGGTTGGCCGTGGACAGGAACAGGCGCAGGCTGTAATCACTGTTTTCCAGCGCCGCGACATTGTGGGCAAGGTTGCTCAGCAAGGCCGGGCGCAAGGTCTTGTCACCTACCCAGAGGCAGGAAATCCGCTTGGGGATGGGCAAGCTGTTGGCGGGGGCGCGTGGGATTTCACCCGGCAGCACCAGGTCGATACCCAGCGCGCGCAGGGTGGCGGTGCGCATCGCATCGGTGACTACGCGCTCGCGGGGCTCGGGTACCAGGCCGCGAGCATCAGGGCTTGCCACGTAGCCAACGGGCTCAACGTCGTTGATGTCCTCGTCCAGGATGAAGGCATCCCGTTCAAGGTCATATACCACCTCCTTGATGTAGTCGTCGATCACCGATTCCAGGGTGTCCGGCATGCCGTTGTACCTCGGCCTGCGGATCACGGCGTCGGCGGTGAGCGGGTCGGCCTGCGGCAGCGGCGGGATCGGTTCGCAGATATGGAAGTAGGGCGCACCTTCGGGCGCCGGGGCTAGCAATACGGGGGGGCGCACCGGGCTCATTGGGTAACCGATCTGGTCGTTGAGCCGAATCGGCGGCACGAAGCCATCGCTTTTGAACGCGAACAGTGCCGAGGCTTTGGCCGCCCCAGTCAACAGCAATGGCACAGCATTGAACAGCCCCCAGGTGATGTTGGCGACACCGTCCTGCCGTGCCTGCAGGGTCTTGCCATTGATCGCCTCATCCAGGCCAAGGCCCAACTGCGCAATGCCGCCGAGCGCCAACACCGGTGCCAGGCCGGGCACCACCAGGCACAGCGGTGCCAGCAAGTTGAGGGTGGTGAGCAGGTAGCCCCGCCACTTGGCTTTGCTGACCTGGCTGTCGCTGGTGATGATGAAGTCGGCGTCATCGAAGCTGCGTTGGCGTTGGCGCTCGGCCAGCGCCTGGAACAAGTCGCCGGTGATCCTCGGGTTGTAGCGGCTCGGCCGGTAGTTGACATAGGTGCGCGGCGGCCAGATACCGTCGTTGTTGAACATACCGTGCTCCGGTGGCAAGGCGTGGCGCCGGGGATATTCGGCCAGTCCATCGAGTGCGGTATCCAACCCGCTGAAATCCACGCCCTGCGGCCTGTCGGCCAGGCGGAAATGCTGTTTCAGGGCTTCACGCTTGAGCGGGTCTTTGCATTGCTCGCCAATCCAGTCTTTCAGCGCGTTTTCACTGGCGAACTCCAGCAAGGGTGAACTGTTGCCAGGTATGTAGAGCACTGTCAGGTCCGTGCCTGGGTTGCACAGGTACAGCAGGTCGGTGGCGGCGTAGCCATAGATGCTCAGGGTGCTCATGCGCAGCTTGTCGACCCGCGGCATCAAATCGGCCGCTTGCCACAGCAGTTTACGTGCCGCTTCGCTGAGGCTGCCTTCGCTGACCTGCTTGTTGCAGGCGGCAATGAAATTGAGCTTGCACGCCAGGCGGTGGGCGCCCATATGGTCGCGCCAGTAGGTGTGCAGGGTATTCTTGAAGGGTGCCTGGAAGTCCAGGTTCTCGATGAACTGCTGGAAGCTTTCGGCGGCTATCGGCACATGGGTGGTGGCGTCGTAGCGCGCTGGTTCGGTGCGGTGGAACAGCCCGTTGAACACCGAAAACTCGGCGCCATAGTGGTTGAAACCCCGGGCGGGCAGGGCGTTGACGATCCGCACCGGGCTTTCTGGCAAGGTGCCAGCCCAGGGCGCACGGAACAAGGCGCCGAACAGGTCGTTATTGCTTTCGCCCTGCCAGTTGCTGAGCACGGCCTGGGTCAGGCTGACGCATTGCCTGACCTCTGCCAGGCTGCCGCCTTTGTGGTCGGAACGGTAGTGCAGGGTCACCACATCGACCCGGTCGGGGTCGAGGTGGTGGCCCTGCTCGGCGAACCATTGCCTGACGGCCTGACTGGCCTGCCGATCGGGCCGAGGGACATGGTTCAGATGATCGCGGACATAGTGCACGCCAGTGGCGTTGATCCCGGTAGTGCGCATCGTGGTTACCTTGCGTGAGTGGGTGCTGCAAGGTTGCTGGATCACGCTGCACGCCAGTGGTAGATAACTACATACGCCCGCTATCACCCTTCAGTTCTGTTCCCAGCTATGTGCCCGGCCAGCCTCGAAGAAACGGTCGAGCGGCACATGCTCACGGATCAGTCGGGTCAACTGGCTGGTGTCCAGGGCGCCGTGAATGTCGTAGATGGGGGAAACCAGCAGCCTGCACATTTCGCGCAACTGCCGTAGCCAGGGCAGGCGCGCGTCGATCACGTCATTGAGTACCCCCGGCCCGCTCAAGCGGCTGAGGCGGCGGGCATAAGCGTTGAAGGCCACAGGGTTGAAGACCCGGTCGGGCCGTTCGGTGTAGAACGTCGGGTCTTGCTGGAAGCGTTGCAGGATCGCCTCGGAAATGGCGTCCAGGGTGGGATTGCCCGGGTGGCTGCCGATCATGCTGCTGTTGTACTGAATGTAGAAACCCAGTTGGTCATTGCAAACCGGGGGGTACAAAAGCAAGCCATCGGCGGTCGTGCGCAAGGTCTGGCTGGCCAGCGGTGGGTTGCCTGGCCCCGAAGCGGCGTTGAGCAGCCGGTCGTCGGCATCCAGATAGAACCCACCGATCTGCTTGAGCATGCGGTAGCGCAGGATGTCGCTGGCCGAGCTGAAATTGGTGATGCCTGGGTTGGTGATCCCCAGCGCCGCCTGGTACTGGGCGAAATAGGGCGAACTGGCGAACGCCTGGTAGAACGGTTGATCCTCGAGCGGCAGGACGCTCATGTGGAGTGTCCTGCTCCTGAGCAGCGTGAGGTTGGCGCTATAGGCCCTCGGGCTCTGCCGCGAAAGGAACAGTTGGTACTGGTACCCAGTGTCTTCCAGGGCTTCGGCATTGTGCACCAGCGCCTCCAGGAAAACCGGGGAAATGGCCTTGTCACCCACCCATAGACTGGAAACGATGCGCGGAATTGGCGTGCGCTCCAGGGTGTCGAAGTGCGTGTAGTCCATGGGTAGATCCAGCTGGATACCTAGCTGCCGTAGGGTGCCCATGCGCTGTGCGTCGGTGACGACCCGCTGGGCGTCGGCAATCCGCACCAGAGCTGCTGATCCGCCGCTGTCGATTACCCAGCGCTCAGGTGTGGGTTGCCTGTATTCAGAGAGCTTGATGAAACTGTCGGTGTGCAGGTCATACACCACGGGTTGCGTCTTGATGCCCTGGGGCGCCTGGAATGTACCCTCGAAGTAGTGGCCCAGATTATCCCCCACGCGGGTCACCACTACACTTTGCGAGCCTGTCGTAATCCGCACCGTGTCACGGAACGCCGCTTGTGCCGGTACCAGCTGCAACGCATCCGTTGGCACGCTTACAATGGCCGCTTCGCCCAGCACATCCGCCAACTGGGTCGGCCGTAGCAAACCTGGCAAACGGTAGTGGAACGCCTGGCTGGCGCGGGCGATGCCGATGGGCAAGGGCAAGGCATTGAACAGGCCGAAGACCTGGTTTTCGACCCCCTCGACCTTTTCGTCCAGCGAGTGGCCGTTGATCACCTGGTCCATGCCCAGGCTGAATTGTGCCACGCCGCCCACCACCATCACCGGCAGAAGCTCGGGTACCACCACGCATAAAGGCGCCAGCAGGCACTGGGCAACGTTCAGGTAGCTGCCCCAGTGCGTCTTGTTGACCTGGCGGTTGGTGATGACGCGGTAATCCAGGTCATCGTAGCTGCGCTGTTTCTGGCGATCGGCCAAGTGGTCGAACAGGTTACCTTCGATAGGCAAGCTGTGGGTGGGCGATCCGAATTCGATCGTCTCTTCAGGGTCCCATATGCCACTGGTGGCAAAGCCAGGTTGATCGTCGGGCAGGCGATGCGCAGCGGGATAGCAGCCCAGCCCTTTCAAGGCCGTGACGAGGCCGCTGAATTCCAGCCCGTCCGCCCAGTCCGCGGGCGAGAAGCATTGCTGCAGCCACTCGCGGCGGGTTGGGTCTTTGCATTGCTCGGCAAACCAGTGCTTGAGCGCAGACAGGTCCGGGAACTCGTGCAGGGGCGACGCGTTGCCCGGCAAATAAAGGACGACGGTGCTGCTGTCGTCGGCCTTTATGTAGATGATCGATGTACTGTGATAACCGTACACATTCAGCAGGCGGGTGGTTATCGCCCGCGTGTCCAGGGGCAACAGGCCGGCGGCCTGCCAGGCCAGGCGCCAGGCAGGGACACTCAGGCTACCCTCACTGACTTGGTTGTTGCAGGCGGTGATGAAGGCAATTTCCAGTGCGCGTGCGTAGTCTGTCCGGCTCTGCTGCCAATAGCTGTCCAGTTGCGCCTTCAGCCGTTCGTGCAGGTGCAAACCCCATACATAGTCCTGGAAGACTTCGGCGCGGATGGGCAGCAGTGTCGCCGGGCTGACCTCCTTTTCCGGGGTACGCCGATACAGGCCGTTGAAGATCAGGTAGGACATCGCGTTGGAAAGCAGGGGGGGTGGCCGCATACGGTCGACAAATGTCACCGCGTGCAGCGGCGCCATACCCGCCCAATCGCCAAAGTGGAATCCGCCACTGCCTGTACAGGGTTCCCCTTGCCAGTTGGCCAGCAGGGCGTCGGTCAGGCTGACGCGTTGAATCACCTTGGCCTGAGGGGGGAGCCAGGGCTGGCCTTCTTCGCGCTCTGCGTCCTGGTAGTGGAACGTGACGACGTCGATATCCGCGGGGGACAGGAGCACACCGCGTTGCGCTAGCCAATCGCGCAAAAGCTTGTCGGCCAATGTGTCCGGGCGCGGCATCTGGGCCAGCGCGCTGTGCAACAGGCGCTGCTTCATGGGTTGTGGGAAGTTCATCGTTGGGTGTCCGTGGCTATCGGGCGTTGCAGGGTAGCCAGCGGGCACACCGGTCAAGTGCTAATTAATGCTGTCATCCCCTGGCAGCACGTTCATCGGCGAAGGCGCAGGGGTAATGTCGCGCTCGCCCGGCGGTTCGTCGTCGAAGCCCACGGGCACCTTGCCACGCAGTTGCCAGGCAAAGGCGATGATTTCGGCGATGGTCAGGTACAGCGCCTCAGGGATCTGCTCGCCCAGTTCCAGGCGCGCCAGCAAGCGTACGAGTTCGGCGTTTTCATAGATCGGAACCTCGTGCTCGCGGGCCAGGGCCAGTATGGCCTCGGCTACGCTGTCGTCACCTTTGGCCGTCAGGCTCGGCGCCTGCTGGCCATCGTAGCTCAAGGCAATGGCCTGGCGGGGTTGTTGGTCGTTCATGCGTTTTCGTCCACCCAGCGTTGTTCTACTCGGGTACGGGGCCCTTGCGGTGGGATGCCCGCGCGGCATTCCAGGTCGCCGACCTCCAGGCCGCGGGCAAGCAAGCGTTCGCGCAGGCTGCCCAGCTGGCTGTCGATCAGGCGCGCCGTCGGCTCGCGCTCGGCCCACAGCTGGCCCGACAGCTGCCCTTGATTCAACTGGGCCTGGACCTGCATGGGGCCCAGCGGGGGCAGGTCGAAAGCCAGGTCGATACGCCAAAGGGCTCGCAGCGAGTCTGCTGCTTCCTTTTCACGATCGGCCTGCTGGCGCGGCGTTTCTTCGCGCTGCAGTTTGACCTGCAAGGGAATGAACTCCTGGCCGTGGCGAATCGGCACTTCGGTTTGCCACGTGGTCTGCAGGTTGCCGTTTTCCAGTGTGCCGCTTTGTTGCAGGCTGCTCATGGCGTGGCTCTGCAGGCGGGAAATGGCCGCAGCGGCCAGGCGCAGCAGCTGTTGCAGGTCGCCTTCGTCTTCCAGCGCATTCAGCAACCGCGACGGCAGCGGGAATGCCCCGGGCTGTGGCTTGGGGCTGACCCGTTCGAGCAGGCCCAGGGCTCCGCGTGCCACGGCGGGCATGGTCACGGCCAGGCTGTCCGGAGCCAGGCTTGGCGTGCCGGGCGGCAGGTTCGGTGCCTGCGCCACCAGCCGCAGCAGGTGGGCCTTGAGGTCGGTGGCGACAGCGGCTGGGTAGCCCCCCAGCAATTTTGCTTCAAGGAAGGCGCCGCTGTTGCCCAGGGCTTGTGCCACGCCTTTGGCGTCCGCCAGTTGCCGTACGTCCGGCAGGCCGGCCAGCAGGCGTTCGGCGCTGGCGCGCAGGTCGCCAGGGGCATCGGCGCTGCGGGTGAGCTGCTGCAGCGCGTCGAGCAGGCCGGGCAGCGAGGCCTGGCGGTTCTGTTGGGTCATTAGCTGCTGAGCGATGCTCAGTTGGTCCTGCCTGCCGCTCAGTGGTACGAAGCGCAGTGACTGATCACCTTGCACCAGCGCGCTGAGCAGGCTGCCAACCGCCAGCGGGCGCGGGCTGTCGACGCTCAGGGTGGCGCCGGCCTGGGCGCTGTTGAGCAAACTGATCAGTGCCCGATAGACCGGCGCCTGCCCAGGCGCCTGGGCCAATGCCTGGTTGGTCAGGACCTTGCCTTGCAGGAGCGTGCCGACAGGTACCTCGCGGGTATCCAGGCGGGTCAGGGTGGCGACCTGGCTGGCTGTGGCCTGCTGCAATAAAATGGCCAGGCGATTGCCTTCGGTCTGGCTGACGGTAACCTGGCTACCTGGGGCGAGGGGTTGGCCGGCGCTGGCCTGCAGTTGGGTCTGTGCGCCGTTGGCCTGGACCAGCCGCAGGAGCAGCTGGAACTCCTGGCCGCTCTGGCGCAACGCCAGCACTTGGGCTTGCGCGGTTTCGCCGGGCGCCAGCAAACCAGGCTGGGGCTGGACCAGGCGCAGGACCTCGCCGGTCATGGCCGCCTTGGTGGCTTGGTTGCCAAGCGCAGTTTGTGCGCCGAGACTATTGATTTCAGTCATGATTGTATACAACCTGTCGGACCCGGCCTCTTGGCAGCGCAGCGGCGCGTGCAATAATGCCGACCGCCCGTGGTTGCCAGTATAACGGCAGCGCACCGGGCGACTTGAGACACGGGCTTCAGGTTGGCTCGCCTGCCAACCAGGCAACACCGACCTGAGGCCCTCTACACATAAGGCGAAACCGTGACCTTCCACCTCCAAGCCGCAGGCCTGGCCTGCGAGCGCGACTGGCGCCTGCTGTTCGAGCAACTCGATTTCGAACTGGGCGCGGGCGACATGCTGCAGATCAGTGGGCCCAACGGCAGTGGCAAGACCAGCCTGCTGCGCCTGTTGGCCGGGCTGATGCAGCCAACCGCCGGGCAGATTCTGCTGGGGGGCAAGCCGTTGGCTGAGCAGCGTCATGCCATGGCCAGCCTCCTGCTATGGATTGGCCATGCCGCCGGCATCAAGGACCTGCTGACCGCCGAGGAAAACCTCACCTGGCTGTGCGCCCTGCATCAACCGGCCAGCCGCGACGCTATCTGGGCGGCGCTGGCGGCGGTGGGCCTGCGCGGGTTCGAAGACGTGCCTTGCCACACCCTGTCGGCCGGCCAGCAGCGCCGCGTGGCCCTGGCCCGCTTGCACCTGGCCGGGCCGCCGCTGTGGATTCTCGATGAGCCGTTCACCGCCCTCGACAAGCAAGGCGTGGCGCAACTGGAAGCACACCTGGCGGCGCACTGCGAGCAAGGCGGCACCGTCGTGCTGACCACCCACCATACGCTGACGCGCAAGCCAGGCGGTTACCGTGAACTGAACCTGGGGCAATGGGCGGCATGAGCGTATTCATCCTGTTGCTGCGCCGTGAAGCGCGCCTGTTGTTCCGGCGCCCGGCCGAATTGGCCAACCCGCTGGTGTTCTTCGCCATCGTCGTTGCCCTGTTCCCGCTGGCGGTTGGCCCCGAGAGCCAATTGTTGCAAACCTTGTCGCCGGGCCTGGTGTGGGTGGCCGCGTTGCTGGCGGTGCTGCTGTCGCTGGACGGCCTGTTCCGCAGTGATTTCGAGGACGGCTCGCTGGAGCAGTGGGTGCTGTCGCCGCACCCGCTGGCGCTGCTGGTGCTAGCCAAGGTGCTGGCGCACTGGATCTTTTCCGGGCTGGCGCTGGTATTGTTGGCGCCGCTGCTGGCCTTGATGCTCGGCTTGCCCGGCCATTGCCTGCCGGTGCTGCTTGCTTCACTGCTGCTGGGTACGCCAGTGCTGAGCTTGCTGGGTGCGGTAGGCGCGGCGCTGACCGTTGGCCTCAAGCGCGGTGGTTTGTTACTGGCGTTGCTGATTTTGCCGTTGTATATCCCTGTATTGATCCTGGGCAGTGGTGCGTTGCAAGCGGCGTTGCAGAATATGCCGGCAACCGGCCATTTGCTCTGGCTCGCCAGCCTCACCGCCCTGGCCGTGACCCTGGCACCCTTTGCGATAGCGGCCGGGCTGAAGATCAGCGTCGGCGAATAACGAGTCCCGGGCTCTCAAGCCCGGCAAATACCCTGGATGTACCCTGATGAAAATAAGCTGGACGTGGTTCCACAAGCTGGGCTCCCCGAAATGGTTCTATGCCATCAGCGGCCGCATGCTCCCATGGCTGGCCTCTGCCGCCGTGCTTCTGCTGCTGGTCGGCATCACCTGGGGCCTGGCCTTCGCCCCCCAGGACTACCAGCAAGGCAACAGCTTCCGCATCATCTATATCCACGTGCCGGCGGCGATGCTGGCGCAGTCCTGCTATGTGCTGCTGGCCGTGGCCGGGGTGGTGGGGCTGGTGTGGAAGATGAAGCTGGCCGATGTCGCCCTGCAATGTGCCGCCCCGATCGGCGCCTGGATGACCGCGGTGGCGCTGGTCACCGGTGCCATCTGGGGCAAGCCGACCTGGGGCAGTTGGTGGGTGTGGGATGCCCGACTTACGTCCATGCTTATCCTGCTGTTCCTGTACTTCGGCATTATTGCGCTGGGCCAGGCGATCAGTAATCGTGACAGCGCAGCCAAAGCCTGTGCGGTACTGGCGATCGTCGGCGTGGTGAACATCCCGATCATCAAGTACTCGGTGGAGTGGTGGAACACGCTGCACCAGGGCGCCACCTTCACCCTCACCGAAAAACCGGCGATGCCGGCAGAAATGTGGCTGCCGCTGCTGTGCACGGCGCTGGGTTTCTACTGCTTCTTCGGCGCTGTGCTGCTGCTGCGCATGCGCCTGGAAGTATTAAAGCGCGAGGCGCGCGCCAGTTGGGTCAAGGACGAAGTCTTGAACAGCCTTGGGCGGAGGGCCGCACCATGAGCTTTGCCACCTTCGGCGAATTCCTTGCCATGGGCCACCACGGCCTGTACGTGTGGTCCGCCTATGGCATCTGCCTGGTGGTGCTGGCGCTGAATGTCGCCGCGCCGCTGCTGGCTCGCCGTCGCTACCTGCAAGAAGAGGCGCGCCGTTTGCGCCGGGAGAACAACCAGTGAATCCGCAGCGCAAGAAACGCCTGTTGCTCATCGCCGGCCTGTTGGTCGGCGTCGGGGTTGCCGTCGGCTTTGCCTTGAGCGCACTGCAGCAGAACATCAACCTGTTCTATACCCCCACTCAAATTGCCAATGGCGAAGCGCCGCTGGACACCCGTATCCGCGCGGGCGGCATGGTCGAGAAAGGCTCTGTGCAACGCTCGTCCGACTCGCTGGACGTACGCTTCGTGGTCACCGACTTCAACAAATCGGTGCCAATCACCTACCGCGGCATTCTGCCCGACCTGTTCCGCGAAGGGCAGGGCATCGTCGCCCTGGGCAAGCTCAATGACCAGGGCGTGGTGGTAGCCGATGAAGTCCTGGCCAAGCATGACGAGAAATATATGCCGCCCGAGGTTACCAAGGCCCTCAAGGAAAGCGGCCAGGCAGCCGCTGGCGGGGGGAGCAAGCCATGAACGCCGCACTGGTGATACCTGAACTGGGCCAGCTGGCGATGATCCTGGCCATCTGCTTTGCAGCTGTGCAGGCCAGCGTGCCGCTGCTTGGCGCCTGGCGCGGCGACAGCCTGTGGATGAGCCTGGCACGGCCTGCGGCCTGGGGGCAGTTCGCGTTCCTGGCGTTCGCCTTCGCCTGCCTGACCCACGCCTTCATGACCGACAACTTTTCGGTGGCCTACGTGGCCAGCAACTCCAACAGCGCCTTGCCGTGGTACTACAAGTTCAGCGCCGTGTGGGGCGCCCACGAAGGCTCTTTGCTGTTGTGGGCGCTGATTCTCGGTGGCTGGACCTTTGCCGTGTCGGTGTTCTCGCGGCAGTTGCCGCAGGTGATGCTGGCCCGCGTGCTGGCAGTGATGGGCATGATCAGCGTAGGTTTCCTGAGCTTTCTGATCATCACCTCCAACCCGTTCCAGCGCATGCTGCCGCAGGTGCCGACCGACGGCCGCGACCTCAACCCGCTGCTGCAGGACTTCGGCCTGATCGTGCACCCGCCCATGCTGTACATGGGCTACGTGGGCTTCTCGGTGGCCTTTGCCTTCGCCATCGCCGCCTTGCTCGGTGGCCGCCTGGATGCCGCCTGGGCGCGCTGGTCGCGGCCATGGACCATCGTCGCCTGGGCGTTTCTGGGGGTGGGCATTACCCTGGGCTCATGGTGGGCCTACTATGAACTGGGCTGGGGTGGCTGGTGGTTCTGGGACCCGGTGGAAAACGCCTCGTTCATGCCCTGGCTGGTGGGCACTGCGCTGATCCACTCGCTGGCGGTGACCGAAAAGCGCGGGGTGTTCAAGAGCTGGACCGTGCTCCTGGCGATTGCCGCGTTCTCGCTGAGCCTGCTGGGCACCTTCCTGGTGCGTTCCGGCGTGCTGACCTCGGTGCACGCGTTTGCCGCAGACCCGTCGCGGGGCATTTTCATCCTGATCTTCCTGCTGTTCGTGGTCGGGGGGTCGCTGACCTTGTTCGCCCTGCGCGCGCCGGTGGTCAAAAGCCAGGTGGGCTTTGCCCTGTGGTCGCGGGAAACACTGCTGCTGGCCAATAACCTGGTGCTGGTGGTGGCGGCATCCATGATCCTGCTCGGCACCCTTTACCCCCTGGTGCTCGATGCCCTTACCGGGGCCAAGTTGTCGGTGGGCCCACCGTATTTCAATGCGTTGTTCCTGCCGTTGATGGCGCTGCTGATGGTGGTGTTGAGCATTGGCGTGGTGGTGCGCTGGAAGGACACCCCGGGCAAATGGCTGGTGAGCATGATGAGCCCGGTGCTGGTGGGCAGCGCCATCCTTGCGCCGCTGGCCGGCCTGATCGTCGATGACTTCGACTGGCCGACGCTGACTGCCTTCGCCCTGGCTGCCTGGGTGGTGCTCGGCGGGCTGCGTGACATCCTCGACAAGACGCGCCACAAGGGGCTGGTCAAGGGCCTGCCGGGGCTGGGCCGCAGTTACTGGGGCATGCAGCTGGCGCACCTGGGCCTGGCGGTGTGCGCGCTGGGCGTGGTGTTGTCGAGCAACAACAGCGCCGAACGCGACCTGCGCATGGCGCCGGGCGAGAGCGTCGAGTTGGGTGGCTACCACTTCCTGTTCGAAGGTGCCAAGCACTTCGAAGGGCCCAACTTCATCTCCGACAAAGGCACGATCGTGGTCAGCCGCGATGGCCGGGCTGTGACCACCCTGCACCCGGAAAAACGCCTGTACACCGTGCAGCAGTCGATGATGACCGAAGCCGGCATCGATGCCGGCTTCACCCGCGACCTGTACGTGGCCCTCGGCGAGCCGCTGGAGAACGGCGCCTGGGCGGTGCGCGTGCATATCAAGCCTTATGTCCGCTGGATCTGGCTGGGCGGTCTGTTGACTGGCCTGGGCGGGTTGCTGGCGGCCCTCGACCGGCGCTACCGCGTCAAGGTCAAGACCCGGGTGCGTGAAGCCCTGGGCGTGTCTGGAGCAGCTGCATGAAGCGTTGGATCATGGTAGTGCCCCTGGCAGTGTTCCTGCTGGTGGCGGTGTTTCTCTACAAGGGCTTGTTCCTCAAGCCAGACGAGCTGCCCTCGGCAATGATCGGCAAAGCGTTCCCGGCGTTTTCCCTGGCCTCGACCCAGGGCGACCGTACCCTGACCGAGGCTGACCTGCACGGCCGCCCGGCACTGGTCAACGTGTGGGCCACCTGGTGCCCGTCGTGCAAGGTGGAGCACCCGTACCTGAACCAGCTGGCGCAGCAGGGCGTGGTGATTCACGGGGTCAACTACAAGGACGACAACGCCGCAGCGCGCAAATGGCTGGCCGATTTCCACAACCCCTACCAGCTGGACATCCGTGACGAGCAGGGCAGCCTGGGCCTGGACCTGGGGGTGTACGGCGCGCCGGAAACATTCCTGATCGATGCCAAGGGCATCATCCGCTACAAGCATGTGGGCATCGTCGATGCCACGGTGTGGCGTGAGCAGCTGGCGCCGCTGTATCAGGGCCTGGTCGACGAGGCCACACCATGAGGCGTTGGCTGGCAGCGGTGCTGCTAGGCATGAGCCTGGCCAGTGTAGCCAAGGCGGCCATCGATACCTACCAGTTCCGCGACGAGGCAGAGCGCCAGCGTTACCAGGCGTTGACCAAGGAACTGCGCTGCCCCAAGTGCCAGAACCAGGACATTGCCGACTCCAACGCCCCCATCGCTGCCGACCTGCGCCGGGAGATCTTCCGCATGCTGGGCGAGGGCAAGAGCAACCAGCAGATCGTGGACTTCATGGTCGACCGCTATGGCGATTTCGTGCGCTACAAGCCGGCGCTCAGTGGCCGCACCTGGCTGCTGTGGTTCGGCCCAGGGCTGCTGCTGGCGGGCGGGTTCGTGGTGTTGGCGCTGATCGTGCGCCGGCGCCGTGGCAGTGCCACGCCAGGCACCGATGCATTGTCTGCTGAAGAACGCGAGCGTCTCGCCAAACTGCTGGAAAAAGAACCGACCCATGATTGAATTCTGGCTTAGCGCGGGCCTGTTGTTGCTCGCTGCCCTCAGCTTCCTGCTGATTCCGATCCTGCGTGGCCGTCGTCGCCAACAGGAAGAAGACCGTACCGCCCTGAACGTGGCCCTGTATCAGGAGCGGGTCGCCGAACTGGCTGCGCAGCAGGCTGCCGGGGTACTGGACGCAGCGCAGTTGGCCCAGGGCCGCGACGAAGCCGCCCGTGAACTGCTGGCCGACACCGAGGGCGCTGACGCCCCGCGCCAAGGCCACCTGGGCAAGGCACTCCCCCTGCTGGCCGCGGTGTTGGTGCCGGTGCTGGCGTTGGGGTTGTACCTGCATTTCGGCGCAGCCGACAAGGTGGCCCTGACCCAGGAGTTTGCCCAGGCGCCGAAGTCGATGGAGGAAATGACCACGCGCCTGGAGCGTGTGGTACAAGCCCAGCCAGACTCGGCCGAAGCCGTGTACTTCCTCGGCCGTGCCTACATGGCCGAGCAGCGCCCGGCAGATGCTGCGCGTACCTTTGAACGTGCCGTGGCCCTGGCCGGGCGTCAGCCAGAGCTGCTGGGGCAGTGGGCGCAAGCCCTGTATTTTGCTGCTGACAAACAGTGGAGCCCGCAGCTGCAGGCCCTCACCGACGAAGCCTTGAAGGCCGACCCCAACGAAGTTACCAGCCTGGGGCTGCGCGGTATCGCCGCTTTCGAAGGCGAGCGTTACCAGCAAGCCATCAATTACTGGCAGCGTTTGCTGGCGCAGTTGCCCGAGGGCGATGCATCGCGTGCGGCATTGCAAGGCGGCATCGACCGCGCTGCCGAGCGCCTGGGCAGCTCGCCGGCGCGGGCGAACGAACCCGCGCCGGTCGCTGCGCGCCTGAAGGTGCGGGTGGAACTGGCGGCGGCGTTGCAGGACAAGGTCAAGCCGGACGACACGGTGTTCATCTTCGCCCGCGCCAGCAATGGCCCACCGATGCCTTTGGCGGCCAAGCGGGTGACAGTGGCGCAGTTGCCGATCGAGGTGGAGCTGTCTGATGCGGACGCGATGATGCCGCAGATGAAACTGTCCGACTTTGCCGAAGTCCAACTGATGGCACGTGTGTCGCGTGCTGGCCAGCCGACCCAAGGTGAGTGGATCGGCCAAGGTGCACCCCTGTCCAGCGCGACTAAGGCTACCCAACACCTGACCATCGACAGCCCCGATCCGTAAGAGAGCAATGCCATGCACAGCGCCGTCCGCCTGACCCTGATTACCCTGGCCCTGGGTTTGTCTGCGTGTACGACGCAGCAGCCATACGAGCACCCCGAGCCGCCGATAGAGCGGGTGCCGCCCCAGGGGCCGGTGGTCAAGCCATTGCCCGGCGGCCAGCCTTCTACCCAGCCAGGCAAGCCGGCGGCCATTCCCAAGCCGATGCCGCGCACCTCGGCCAGCTTCGCGCCACCGCCGGGTGGTGCCAGCCACTGGGATCCGAAACTGGGCGTCTATGTGCTGGATAAACAACCCAACACGTTCTACCGGCAGCGGACCTACTACCGCTTCGACAATGGTTGGAGCTGGTCGCTGAGCCCGAATGGCCCTTGGCAGGAAACCGACAGCAGCGGGGTGCCAGGTGGGTTGGGGCGTGCATTCGCGCAGTAGCGCTTTTCCAAGACCCACGCTCCGCCGGGGTACCCGTACAGTACAGTTCAACCCGCAAATAGCGATTGACTGTACTGTAGTGTGAGTCCGCATAATGCCCCTTCGCGAACGGAGGTGGCATGCACAAGACAGTCCTGGTACTGGCGGAAACCGTCGATGATTACCTGCCTTTGCTGGAGCAGGCCGGTTACCGACTGATCCGTGCCCCATCACCCCAACAGCGGGCTGATGCCATTGGGCGCCACGCCAAACACACCCAGGCCCTGGTGCTGCGCAAGCTGCAGACATTCTTTGCCGGTGAGCCGGTATTGACGCCGGTACGCCCGTAACCCTATTCAGACATCTGCCTGGCAGCGCCCAGGCAACAAGGAGCGTGTGCATGCAACTCGAGATCTTCCAGGTCGATGCCTTTTCCGCTGAGCCGTTCGGCGGCAACCCGGCAGCGGTGATTCCCCTGCAAAGCTGGCTGCCGGACGATGTACTGCAACGCATTGCCGAAGAGAACAACCTGTCGGAAACCGCCTATTTCGTGCGCAATGGCGAAACCTACGACCTGCGCTGGTTCACCCCGGCCGTGGAAGTCGACCTGTGCGGCCACGCCACCTTGGCCTCGGCCTACGTGCTGTTCGAACAACTGGGCGAGCAGGCGCAGGTGCTGCGTTTCAATACCCGCAGTGGCGAACTGCGCGTCAGCCGCGGTGCGGACGGCCTGTTGGCCATGGACTTCCCGGCCAAGCAGCCACTCGCCGAAGACATGCCGCAGGGCCTGCTGCAAGCGCTGGGCCTGAGCCAGGCGCAGGCGCTGTACCGCAGTGACGACTATTTGGTGGTGATCGATGACGCATCGCTGCTCGATACCCTGAAGCCAGACTTCGTTGCACTGTCGGCCTTCGATGTGCGCGGCATTGCCGTGACTGCAGCAGGGCGTGGTTTTGATTTTGTCACCCGCTGGTTCGGCCCCAACGTGGGTGTGAACGAAGACCCGGTGACGGGTTCGGCGCATACCTCGCTCGCGCCAGTGTGGGCCGAGCGGCTGGGCAAGCAGGTGCTGGCGTGCGAGCAGGGCGGGGCGCGCAAAGGGCAGTTGCTGTGTGAAGTACCGGGTAATGGCCGGGTGATCATCAGCGGGCGGGCGGCGTTGTACCTGCGCGGAACTGTCTATATTTAACAGGCTGACACCGTCTGCCTGTAGGAGCGGCCTTGTGTCGCGATCGGGCCGCAACGCGGCCCCTCGATTTTCGCGTTGATGCGTCAATCCGGGGGCTGCTTTGCAGCCCATCGCGACACAAGGCCGCTCCCACATGGCCCAACCCCTGTTCAAGGAGCCAGCCATGGCCCTGGAAAAACACGGCACCTGCCTGTGCGGCGCCACCCGGCTTACCGTCACCGTCGACAATACCCACATCAGCGCCTGCCATTGCAGCATGTGCCGCAAGTGGACCGGTGGCCCGCTGCTGGTGGTTGATTGCAGCAAGCCCCCGTTGATCGAGGGGCGTGCACCCAGCGTTTATGACTCGTCGGACTGGGCACAGCGTGCTTTTTGCGGCCAGTGCGGCACGCACTTGTACTACCGGCTCAAGGCCAACGACTTCCATGCCATACCGGTCGGCCTGCTCGAGGGCGACCAGGACTGGGATTTCAACATGCAGATTTTCGTCGAAGAGAAACCCGCCTGGTACTGCTTCGCCAACCAGACCAAGGAACTGACCGGCGAGGAAGTCTTCGAGCAGAACAGCTGATTCAGGCCTGCGCCAGCAGCCACTCGGCAAACATTTGGGCGGTGTGCTGTGGTCGAAGCGCCAGCACGAAACACCACGCGCGCTTGCCAAACCGGTGCATTCCTGAGAAAAGGGCGGCTTTGTTTTCAAGCGTTGGAGTATGCCCGTGAGCCAAGAACTGCAGATCATCGAACTGGTCGAGGGGGACGGCAAAGCCGCCGTCAAAGGCGCCCTGATAACTACCCAGTACACCGGCTGGCTGGCCGATGGCAGTGAGTTCGATTCGTCCTGGTCGCGCGGCAAGCCGTTCCAGTGCGTGATCGGCACCGGCCGGGTGATCAAAGGCTGGGACTTGGGCCTGATGGGCATGCGCGTGGGCGGCAAACGCAAGCTGCTGGTACCGGCGCACCTAGGCTATGGCGAGCGAAGTGTGGGGGCGATTCCGCCGAATTCGGCCCTGACCTTCGAGATCGAGTTGCTGGAAGTGCTGACGCGGGATGATTGAGCGGCCGTGGACGCTGGTGTTCCTGCGCCATGCCGAGAAACCGGGCGAGGGCTTGGGCCAGTTGAACTGCCAGGGCCCCAACCGTGCGCTGGACCTGGCCACGCTGCTGCCCGACATGAGGGTTTTAGTCCTTGGCTGTGGCAGTGCAGCGGTTGGCCCAGGTGATGTGTTGGCCTGTGCCGGCCTCTTCGCGGGCACGCCCGCTCCCACAAGATAACCACAAGCCTGAAGGCTGTGGGGGCCCTGTGGGAGCGGGCGTGCCCGCGAAGAGGCCGGTACTGGCAACTAAAGGACTAGCGGCCGAACCGCATCGGCCAACCCACCACCTTCTTCACCCGCGGCGTGGCATAGGTGCGCACCTTGGAGGTACTCAACCCCATACGCACCAGCGACTCGGCAATGGTCACCGCCGCACTCACCCCATCCACCACCGGCACCCCGGTACGCTGGCGGATCTGCTCGTCCAGCCCGGCCATGCCGCCGCAACCCAGGCAAATCGCCTCGGCCTTGTCTTCGCGTACGGCGCGTTCGGCCTGCTCCACAATCGCCTGCACAGCACGCTGTGGGTCGGCTTCCAGCTCCAGTACCGCCAGCCCGCTGGCCCGCACCGAGGCGCAGCGGTCATACAGGCCAGAAAGCTTCAGGCGGTCTTCGATCAGCGGTACGGTCCGGTCCAGGGTCGTTACCACCGAATAAGCATGGCCCAGGTACATTGCCGTGCTGGCAGCGGCATCGGTGATGTCTACCACCGGCACATTCAGCAGCTCCTGCAGGCCTTCGCGGCCGTGTTCGCCATAACCGGCCTGGATCACGGCGTCGTAGGGGCCCTCGTAGGCCAGTACCCGGTCCATCACCGCAATGGCTGCCAGGTAGCTTTCAAAATTGCCTTCCACCGATTCGGCGCCGAACCAGGGGGTGAGGCCGACGATTTCGGTGCCGGGCGCGGCTACCGTACGGGCCAGTTCGGCGATGGCCTCGGTGATGGCTGCGGTGGTGTTGACGTTGGCGATCAGAATACGCATGGGCAGTCTTCCCTGATTAATGGCTGCTGTGGTCGACGGCGATGCACTCGCCGCTGACATCGTGGTACTGGCGGTTGCGCGGCGCGATCAGCAGGTAGAGGGCGGCGGCGATGCCGGCTCCTATCAGCCAGGAAAACGGCGCCACACTGTGGAAGTTGGGCACCAGGGCCAGCACGATGGCCAGCAGTGCGGCCGGCACGAACGCGGCCACGGCGCGCAGGTTGATGCCTTTGCTGTAGTGGTAGGCGCCGGCCGGGTCTTCGCTGTACAGCTGCGGCACGTTGATGCAGCCTTTGCGCAGCAGCCAGTAGTCGGACATGATCACCCCGTACAGCGGGCCGAGCAGGGCGCCCAGCCCCGACAGGAAGTACACGATCACCAGCGGGCTGTTGTACAGGTTCCACGGCAGGATCAGCACCGCCACGGTGGCGCTGATCAGCCCGGCACGGCGGAAGTTCAGGTGGCGCGGCGCCAGGTTGCTGAGCACGAAGGCCGGGGCGACGAAGTTGGCCATGATATTGACCGCCACGGTGACGATCAGGAATGCCAGGCAGCCCAGTACCAGGAAGGGAGTGCTGGGAATGGCCGCGACGATTTGCGTGGGGCTGTCGATGACCTGCCCGTTGATCTGGAATTGCGCACCGCAAAGCACCACGGTGATCACCGCGAACACCAGGATGTTCACCGGCAGCCCCCAGAAATTGCCGACGCGGATGGTCTTGCGGCATGGCGAGGAGCGGGCGAAGTCGCAGAAGTTCAGCACCAGGGTGCCGTAGATCGCCAGCCACAGGGCGCCGCCGGCGAAGATGTTGCGCCACATCTCGTAGCCGGTCAGGGGCTCGGCCACCGACCAGGCGATACGCGCGTCAGCCTGGGCGTACATGAACACCGCCAGCGCTGCCACGGTCAGCAAAATCACCGGGCCAGCGAAGCCTTCGTAGCGGCGTACCATTTCCATGCCGTAGGCAAGAATCACCAGCTGCACCAGCCAGATCGCCACGAAACACACCCAGCCCAGGCTCGACAGGCCAAGAATGCTGTCGTGATCGTAGGCGGCCATGTGCGGCCATACGGCGGTAAGCAGTACCCGCAGCACGACCGAGGCCAGGTAAGTCTGAATGCCGAACCAGGCGATGGCGATGATCGCCCGGATCAGCGCCGGAAGCTGTGCACCATGGATACCGAAGGCGATGCGGCTGATGACCGGGAACGGCACCCCGGTTTTTTGCCCCATGTAACCGGACAAGTTCATGAAGAAGTACACCAGCGCGGCGCCAATGGCCAACGACAACAGAATTTGCCAGCCACCGAGGCCGAGGGCGAACAAGCCCATGGCGAATGAATAGTTGGCAATGTTGTGCACATCGTTGGTCCACAACGCGAAGATGCTATAGCCACCCCAACGCCGGCCTTCGCTTCGCGTGGGGGCAAGGTCGCGGTTATGCAGGCGTGGGCTCAAGGCCAGTTCGGGGTGCTGGCCGGCAAGGGTGGAATTGGGGTGGGTGCTGACGACGGATTGTTCAGGGGCAAGATCGAGGCTGCTACTCATTCCGGCGGGCTCCTGATGCACATGGACTGCGATGAGCGGGCATGCGCACGGGCTCGCCATCTCGTCGATGCAGCGTTGGCATCACAGGGTTGTAGGCGCGGCGGCCGGTAATGGGTCGGCGCCGCAGATTATTGTGTATTTATGTTTTGTTTAAGTTGTATACAAAACATAAGCACACAAAAGCCATTTCTGTGCCAGATAGAATCCAGTTCTTGATAGTGTTTTTTTCAGGATTGAGTCAGGTGTGGGATAACTAGCTGAAATACAGGCGTTATAAATTGACCATTTGAACAAGTTTATTTTTTGGTTTGCAGGATAACTTGATCAAATGGTCAAAATTAGTTGTTGTGCGGGTGTAACGTATTGGGGCTCCGCTTGGAGAACTGCACACAAAAATGGCACTTAAGGTGACATTCTTGTGTACAAAAAATAGTCAGTCGTTCCCTTTCCCTGCTGGCCGGCCCCTCAGTCAGGGTTGTACTGGCCCCATCGGCGGCAACCGCCGTTTGACCGGGCTCTTCTTGATGATTGCGGTGTTGGTCTCGGCCAACACATTGATGCGGTCTAGCAGGGTGTCCAGCTGCTCCATCGAGCGCACATGCAGCCTGGCGATGAAGCAGTCCTCGCCGGTGACCTTGTCGCACTCGGTGAATTCGGGGATGGCAATGATCTCCCGCTCGACTTCCTGCAATTGCCCGGGCAGTGGGCGGATACGCACGATGGCTTGCAACTGGTAGCCGAAGGCACGTGGGTCGACATTGACCGTGTACCCGCGCAACACGCCACGTTCCTCCAGCCGGCGCAAACGCTCGCCGGCGCTGGGGGCAGACAGCCCACTTACCTGCGCCAGGGCCTTGAGCGAGCGGCGTGAGTCCTCCATCAGCGCGTTGATCAACAGTTGGTCGATGGCGTCGGTCATGTGCACCTCAAAGGGTAGGTCGCGGAATTTGCCTTGATAGTAAAGGCAAAACTATGGCTTTGCCTTGCTAATCGGCTGGAAGGTTGCACGGGGCCCCCTGCATACTGGTGCCATCGACGAGAGGAGGTGTGGAATGGACAATTCATTGCGCCGGGGGTCGCTGGAAATGGTAGCGGCCATGCTGATTTCCGGGACCATCGGCTGGTTCGTGCTGGCGTCCGGCCTGCCGGTACTGGAGGTGGTGTTCTGGCGCTGCGTGTTCGGTGCCGTGACCTTGCTGGTCATCTGTGCCGCGTTCGGCTTTCTGCGCCCCGGCGTGATCAGCCGCCCGGCGCTGCTGCTGGCGATGGCCAGCGGCGTGGCCATCGTCGGCAACTGGTTGCTGTTGTTTGCCTCGTATTCGCGGGCGTCGATTGCCATCGGTACCGCGGTGTACAACGTGCAGCCGTTCATGCTGGTGGGCTTGGCGGCGTTGTTTCTGGGTGAAAAAATCACCTTGGCCAAGCTGAGCTGGCTGAGCGTGGCGTTCCTCGGCATGCTGGCCATCGTCAGTGCCCATGGCGCCGCGCAGGGGGGTGGCGAGGACTACCTGCTGGGCGTTGCCCTGGCGCTGGGTGCGGCGCTGCTGTACGCCATCGCGGCATTGATCATCAAGCGGCTCAGCGGTACGCCGCCGCATCTTATCGCGTTGGTCCAGGTGAGCACCGGCGTGGTGTTGCTGGCACCCTGGGCCAAGCTGGGCGGCCTGCCGGGTGAAATGCCGGCGCTGGCCAGTTTGCTGACATTGGGGGTTGTGCACACCGGCCTGATGTATGTGTTGCTGTACAGCGCCATCCAGCGCTTGCCCACGGCGTTGACCGGGGCGTTGTCATTCATCTACCCCATTGCGGCGATCCTGGTCGACTGGGTGGCCTTCGACCACCGCCTGACGCCGCTGCAATGGCTGGGGGTGGCGTTGATCCTGCTGGCGGCGGCAGGGATGCAGCAGGGGTGGTGGTTCAGACCCAAGCCGTTGGTTATCAAGGGCCATTGAGGCCGCTTCGCGCCCTATCGCATGCAAGCCAGCTCCTACAGGTACTGCACAGGGCTTGAAATTTGTGCGCTAGCTGGTTTGCCTGCGAAGCGGCCTCAGCGGGTAGAATGCCGCTTTTGCCAGCCTGCGACCCGTCATGACATCCCCAATCGCCATCCTCGAGCAACACCTGCTCGCCGCCCTCGACCCTGCCCCGCAGGAAACCCGCCGCCTGTTCCACGGCCGCGGCCGCTGCTGGGCGGGCCTGGAGCAGATCACGGTCGATTGGCTGCAGGGGGTGCTGTCGGTCGCCCTGTTCCGCGAACCGCCCGAAGGCCAGCTGGCCGAGCTGGAGACGATGTTGCGCAACCTGGCCGAGCGCCCACAGTGGACCGGCCAGGCCATCATCATCCAGCACCGCTACCTGCCTGACAGCCCGGGCCAGTGGTTGCTGGGCGAACCCTGCCAGCAACGCGAAGTGGTCGAGGACGGCCTGACCTACCTGCTGGACCTGGGCGTGCGGCAGAACAACGGTCTGTTCCTCGATATGCGCTATGGCCGCCGCTGGGTGCGTGAGCAGGCGGCGGGCAAGCGGGTACTGAACCTGTTCGCCTACACCTGCGGCTTTTCGGTGGCAGCGGTGGCCGGTGGGGCCGAGCAGGTGGTGAACCTGGACATGGCCAAGTCGGCCCTGGCGCGCGGCCGGGACAATCACCGCCTCAATGGTCACGACGCCTCGCGGGTGGCCTACCTGGGGCATGAGCTGTTCAAGTCCTGGGGCAAGGTACGCAAGTACGGCCCTTATGACCTGATCATCATCGACCCGCCGACTTTCCAGCGCGGCAGCTTCGTACTGACCCAGGATTACGCGAAGATCCTGCGACGTTTGCCGGAGTTGTTGAGCGCGGGTGGGACGGTGCTGGCGTGCGTGAACGACCCGGGGATCGGGCCGGAGTTTTTGATCGAGGGGATGGCCGAGCAGGCGCCCTCGCTGGGGTTTGTCGAGCGGCTGGAGAACCCGCCGGAGTTTCCGGATGTGGACCCGGCGGGCGGGCTCAAGGCTCTGGTATTCCGCCAGGTGTGATGTTGCTTGTGGCGGCCCATTCGCGGGCTTGCCCGCTCCCACAGGTACTCCACAGCATTAGGATGTGTGGTGATCCTGTGGGAGCGGGCAAGCCCGCGAAGAGGCCGGTAGTGGCAACGTCAAGCCCCCAGAGCCTGCACAGGCAGCGGATACACCTGGGCAAAACTCACATTCTCAGTCTGGTCCACCCGCTTCTTCAGCCGTTCGTTGAACGCCCGGCTCACCGCATACTGCCCACCGGAAATGGTGCGGAACTGCGCCGTCAGGACAAACCCGTTCAAGTCCATGCGGTCCACACCGAAGACCTGCAGCGGCCCCTGCAAGTTGATGCGCAGCAGGGGGTCTTCGCTGATCGACTGGCCTACCTCATGAATCAGCGCCAGTGACGCGTCCACATCACTGTCATAGGTGAACTGCACCGAAAAGAACGCATAGGCGAACTGCCGTGACTGGTTGGTAACCGCCTTGATCTGGCCAAACGGCACCGAATGCACGAAGCCCTTGCCATCGCGCAGGCGCAGGGTGCGGATGGTCAGGCTTTCTACGGTTCCGGCATGGCCGGAGTCCAGCACTACCCAGTCGCCGATGGAAATGGTGTCTTCGATCAGGATGAACAACCCGGTAATCACATCCTGGACCAGTTGCTGCGAGCCGAAGCCGATGGCCAGGCCGATCACCCCGGCACCGGCCAGCAGCGGCGCTACGTTGATGCCCAGGTTGGCCATGGTGGTGATGGTGCAGATCACGATCAGGATCACTTTGATGGCGTTGCGCAGCATCGGCAGAATGGTCCGCACCCGCGTGCTTGGCTGGCGGGCATTGCGGCGCCCGGCAGCTGGCTTGAGCGCTTCCTGGATCGCCGTATCGAGCACCACCCACAGCAGCCAGGTGACCAACAGGATCAGGCCGATGCTCGACAGCGAGTTGCTGATCGCCTGGCCCAGGCGGTTGCTGAGGGCGAAGTCGATCACCGAGAACCCCCAGATGCGCCCCAGCAGCTCGATGAAGGCCACTGCCATGGCAATGCGCAGCAGGGCGTGGGCGAGGCTGCGCAGCAGTTCCTTGTAGGGCCGCACCCGCTGCGCCGGGTCGCTTTCGCGGGGGGCCAGCAAGTGTTGCAGCAAGGTGCTGAGGAACAGCGTCGAGACCAATAGCACGGTGGTCAGCAGCGCATTCTGCAGGGCTTTCTGGCTTTCGGCACCGGCACCTATCAGGTTGACTGCCGAGACCAGGATCATCAGCAGGATTGGCAGGTACCACAGTGTCGAGAAAATGCGCAGGGTTTCCTGCACGGCGCGGTGTTGTACCCGGTCCTTGTACGCGCGGTTGCGGATCAAGTGGGCGACCGGGCGCCGCAGGCGGATCACCAGGCTGGCGAAGATGAAGGTGGCAGTCAGGCCGGTGACCACCGCGACGCTGGCGGTGATGTTGCCGCCAAGCTGGCGGGCGATCTGCGGGCTGGTCAGGGCGTCGCTCCAGGCGGCAAGGAAGCCGATGAGGAACAGCGGCCGTGGTGCCAGGCGCTTGATCACCGCCACGCCAGGGCGTTTATGGCCAGCGTCGAACAGGGTGATCAGGCAGAGGATGATCGACGTCGAGAACAGCCCGCTGCTGGTCGCATAGGCCAGGCTCAGGCCAAGCGCGCGTGCCACGGAGGGGTCGAGGAAGCGGCTCACATAGAGCGTCACGGGCAGGCTGGCCAGGGCTGGCAAGGTGTAGGGCAACAGGTACCCCAGCAGGCCACTGACGCGTTTGTGCTCGCGCAGCCAAGGGCGGCGCGACACCCGTTTGGCGACCCAGCGCCCACCACCGCCAAGCAGGCCGAACGCGGCCCCCCAGGTGAGGGTCAGGAGCAGGAAGTTGCCCGCCAGGTGCAGTGAGTCACTGGCCGAATGGCGGTCGACCAGGCGCTCCACTTCCTGGGCGGCGCGGTCGGTGCGCAGGCGCCAGGCGTCAACCAGGTGGGCGTCGAGGTCCATCTGCCGGGCAGCGCTGTCCAGGCCATCGGCCAGGGCGCCCAGCAGGCCGCCTTGCAAGACCGGCTCGGGTTCGGCGGGTTGGTCCTCGCTGGGGGCGGGGTCGGCAGCCAGCAGGTGAGTGCTCAACAGGCAGCCGAGCAGCAGGGTCGAGAGGAAACGCAGCACTGGAGTACTCCTTGGGCCGGGGTGAGCGGGGCAGGGTTACTCAAGGAACGGAGGCTGCAGGGGTGGGAAAGTTCGATTTGGGTGTGTTGTCCGGCCTGGCCTGTTCGCGGTTAACGCTGCGAACAGGCCAGGCCCGCATGAATCGATTACTGCTTGTCGGTATAGATCTGGTCGAACACGCCACCGTCGTTGAAGTGGGTCTTCTGCACGGTGCGCCAGTCACCAAAGGTCTTTTCCACCGACAGGAAGTCGACTTTCGGGAAGCGGTCGGTGTACTTGGCCAGCACGGTTGCATCGCGTGGGCGCAGGTAGTTGTTGGCGGCAATCTCCTGGGCCTCTGGCGACCACAGGTACTTGAGGTATTCCTCGGCCACGGCCTGGGTGCCTTTCCTGGCCACCACCTTGTCGACCACACTCACCGGTGGCTCGGCCTCGGCCGACACGCTCGGGTAGACCACCTCGAACTGGTCGCGGCCAAACTCGCGGGCGATCATTTCGGCTTCGTTTTCGAAGGTCACCAGCACGTCGCCGATCTGGTTGGTCATGAACGTGGTGGTCGCGGCCCGGCCGCCGGTATCCAGCACCGGGGCCTGTTTGAACAGCTTGCCAACGAAGTCCTTGGCCTTGGCTTCGTCACCGCCCTGCTTGAGCACGTAGCCCCAGGCCGACAGGTACGTGTAGCGGCCATTGCCCGAGGTTTTCGGGTTGGGCACGATCACCTGCACGCCGTCCTTGAGCAGGTCGGGCCAGTCTTTCAGGGCTTTAGGGTTGCCCTTGCGCACGATGAAGACGGTGGCCGAGGTGAACGGCGCGCTGTTGTTCGGCAGCCGGGTGACCCAGTTGTCCGGCACCAGCTTGCCATTGTCGACCAGGGCGTTGATGTCGGTGGCCATGTTCATGGTGATGACGTCGGCCGGCAGGCCATCGATCACCGCACGCGCCTGCTTGCTGGAGCCGCCGAAGGACATTTGCACGTTGACCTTCTCGTTGTGCTCGGCCTGCCAGTGTTTCTGGAAGGCTGGGTTGTAGTCCTTGTAGAAGTCGCGCATCACGTCGTAGGAGACGTTGAGCAGGGTAGGGGCGGCCTGGGCGATGTTGCCCAAGGCCAGGCCTGCGGCGAGCAGCGAGGCGGTGAAGAGTCTTTTCACGTTGCTTCCTTGTACTTGGCGGTGATCGAGGCAGATTGCCAGCGACTATAGCGGGTGGATTTGTGCGGGTTAAAGAACAAAAAATGCTTTGGTTATGCCGTTGCCTGCTCTGGCCCTTTCGCGGGCATGCCCGCTCCCACAGGGTGGACCCCACACAGTCAAGGCCTGTGGTGATCCTGTGGGAGCGGGCGCGCCCGCGAAAGGGCCAGTACAGGCAACATCAAAGCTTGGGAAACAACCCATTCCCACAGCGAGAGCAAAACGCCGCCCCATGCTCATGTGTCTTCTTGCTGCAAGTCGGGCAATCATGCTGCAACTGCTCCCCACGCATTGCATTCGCCAGTTCGGCGGTAAAGATCCCGGTCGGCACGGCAATGATCGAATAACCGATGATCATCACCATCGACGAAATTACCTGCCCCAAGGGCGTCTTCGGCACGATGTCGCCAAAGCCCACGGTGGTCAGGGTGACGATCGCCCAGTAGATGCCCTTGGGAATGCTGGTGAAACCGTGCTCCGGCCCTTCGATCACATACATCAGCGTGCCGAACACCGTGACCAGGGTCGATACCGTGACCAGGAACACGATGATCTTCTGCTTGCTACCGCGCAGCGCGTCGATCAGGTAATGGGCCTGCTTGAGGTACGGGCTGAGCTTGAGTACGCGGAAGATCCGCAGCATGCGGATGACGCGGACGATCAACAGGTATTGGGCGTCGCTGTAATAAAGCGCGATGATCCCCGGCACGATCGCCAGTAAATCGACCAGCCCATAGAAACTGAAGGCATAGCGCAGCGGCTTGGGCGAGCAGTACAGGCGGGTGAGGTACTCGGCCAGGAAGATCGCGGTAAAGCCCCATTCGATACCGGCCAGCAGGCCGGCGTAGCCCTGGTGGACTTCGTCGATGCTGTCGAGGATCACTGTGACCAGGCTGGCCAGGATTATCAGCAGCAGGATTTTGTCGAAGCGCCTGCCAGCGACGGTGTCGGTCTGGAAGACCATGATGTAAAGCCGCTCGCGCAGGCTTGCAGGGTTGTTCATTGGCTCATTCCGTAGTGCGATGGGCTGAGCCTAGGGGCTGTGTTTCAGCTGTGCAAGCGGCTGGCGTCGCGCTGCTTGGGCTGGGCCAGCTGGCAGCCCAGGTGCATCAGCCAGCAGGCGGCGACGAAGGGTGCGGTGAGGCCGGGCAGCGGCAACAGCTTGAACAGTGATTGCAACAGCAACGCCAGGGCAATTGCCAGCAGTGTGACCCATGGCTTTTCACCTTGCCTGCTGAAGGCCAGCGCCGCCAGCGCGGCGTTGAAGCCAGCCAGACCCATCCACGCTGCTTGCGCCTGGTCTGTGAGCAGCGCCATGCCGCCCCCGATGGCCGAGCCAATTACCGCCCACATCGCCGCATAGGGTTGGGCGATGAACATGCCGACGATGATCAGCAACCCTGCCAACGGCTGGTCGAGCAGGAAGATCTGCCCTATGCCGCGGGCCAGGGCGTACAGCGGTTCGGCTTCGACGAAGCCGGTCATCGAGGGTTCGGCGAGCAACAGCGTGCCCCAGCCCAACAGCACGAACGGCGCGGTATAGGCAACCAGCAGCTTGCCGCCGCGCTTGCGCCATTGGTGGGTGATGATGCTCGAAAGGCCGCCAGCGGCAATGATCAAAGGCGGCAGGATGGCCGACCAGGGCAGCACGGCGCTGATCAGGATGCCGATGAGTACGCCGTTGTAGCAGTACAGCCCGGCCTGACGGTCGGCACGGTCGTAGCCGCGGCGCTGGGCAGTGAGCAGGCCGGCGAGGGCACCGAGCAGGGCGCCGCCGAACAGGTCGGGCGCAGTCAGCAGGATGGCCAGCAGGCAGCACAGGCCGCACAGGGGGTTGCGCAGCAGCAGCACCTGGCTGAAGCCGTTGAGTAACGCCGTGGCCCAGTCGGGGCACGGGTTGGCGAAATGTTTGCTGTACATGGGGCAGTCAGTGAGGTGGATGGGGAGCGGTGGGCCTCTTTGGGCCTCGGTTTTCCGCGATTCTTTGCTTCACCACCGACCCTGTGGGAGCGGGCTTGCCCGCGAAAGGGCCAGCAGGGTCAACGAAGTTGCCTGGACTGACGCATTCGCGGGCACGCCCGCTCCCACAGGGGCTATGCAGTGGCTTAGATCAGTGTTTCGATCCGCAGCGTGTTGGTCGACCCAGGTTTGCCGAACGGCACCCCGGCAGTGATCAGCAGTGTGTCGCCCCGGCTGGCCATGCCTTGTGCCTGGGCAATTTCCAGGGCCGTGGAGACCACCTCATCCACCTGGCGCAGGCGGTCATTGACCACCGAGTGCACACCCCAGGCCACGCTCAGGCGCCGCGCGGTGTTCAGGTTGGGCGTAAGGTTGAGGATCGGTGCCCGTGGCCGTTCACGCGAAGCGCGCAGGGTGGAGGCGCCCGACTCGCTGTAGTTGACCAGCACCGCCACCGGGAGGATGCCGCTGATACGGCGGATCGCGCAGCTGATGGCGTCCGACACGGTGGCTTCGGCCTTGGGCCGGCCGACGTCGAGCTGCGCCTGGTAGTCCGGGCCGTTCTCGACCTGGCGGATGATCTTGCTCATCATCTGCACAGCCTCCAGCGGGTAATCCCCCGAGGCGGTTTCGGCCGACAGCATCACCGCGTCGGCACCCTCGGCCACGGCGTTGGCCACGTCGGTGACTTCGGCACGGGTCGGTGCCGGCGAGAAACGCATCGATTCGAGCATCTGCGTGGCCACCACCACTGGCTTGCCCAGCTGGCGGCAGGTGCCAATGATACGCTTCTGGATCTGCGGCACGCTTTCGGCCGGCACTTCCACGCCCAGGTCCCCGCGGGCCACCATGATGGCGTCGGCCAGTTCGGCGATGGCTTGCAGGTGCTCGACTGCCGACGGTTTTTCGATTTTGGCCATCAGGTAGGCGCGGCCGCCAATCAGCTGGCGCGCTTCAACGATGTCCTCAGGGCGCTGCACGAACGACAGGGCGACCCAGTCCACGCCCAGCTCCAGGCCAAAGGCCAGGTCGCGGCGGTCTTTTTCGGTGAGCGGCGAGAGGTCGAGCACCGCTTGCGGTACGTTGACACCCTTGCGGTCCGACAGCTCGCCACCGTTCAGCACTTCGGTGTCGATTGCGTCGCTGTGCTTGGCGGTTACCCGCAGGCGCAGCTTGCCGTCGTCCAGCAGCAGGTCCATGCCTGGCTCCAGGGCGGCGATGATCTCGGGGTGCGGCAGGTTGACCCGGCGGTTATCGCCCGGGGTGTTGTCCAGGTCCAGGCGCAGGGCCTGGTCGCGTTGCAGCTGGACCTTGCCTTCGGCAAAGCGGCCTACCCGTAGCTTGGGCCCTTGCAGGTCCATGAGAATACCCAGGGGGTAGTTCAACTGCTGCTCGACTTCGCGGATCCACTGGTAGCGCAGGGCGTGGTCGGCGTGTTCGCCGTGGCTGAAATTGAGGCGGAAGATGTTCACCCCCGCTTCGACCAGTTGGCGGATGTCGTCGATGCCTTCGATCGCCGGGCCGAGGGTGGCGAGGATCTTCACTTTTTTATCAGGCGTCATGATTGGGCAGTCTCGAGGATCAGGATGGCGCGGAAGTCGTTGACGTTGGTGCGGGTCGGCTCGGTGACGATCAGTGCGTCCAGCGCGGCGAAGTAGCCATAGCCGTTGTTGTTGTCCAGCTCATCGCTGGCCGACAGGCCCAGGGCTTCGGCGCTGGCGTAGCTGCCTGGGGTCATCAGCGCGCCGGCATTCTCTTCCGAACCGTCGATACCGTCGGTGTCACCGGCCAAGGCGTACACGCCCGGCAGCCCTTTCAGGCTTTCGGTGAGGCTGAGCAGGAACTCGGCATTGCGCCCGCCACGGCCATTGCCGCGCACGGTCACGGTGGTTTCGCCACCGGACAGGATCACGCAGGGCGCCTTCAGCGGCTGGCCGTGCAGCACGATCTGCCGGGCGATGCCGGCATGCACCTTGGCCACTTCGCGCGATTCGCCTTCCAGGTCGCCGAGGATCAGCGGGCTGAAGCCTGCCTGGCGCGCTTTGACTGCGGCGGCTTCCAGCGACTGCTGGGGCTTGGCAATCAGCTGGAAGTGGCTGCGGGCCAGGGCCGGGTCGTCGGCCTTGACGGTTTCCGAGGCCGGGTTGTTGAGCCAGTCGATCACCGCTTTTGGCGCTTCGATGTTGTAGCGCTTGAGAATGGCCAGGGCATCGGCCGAGGTGCTCGGGTCGGCCACGGTGGGGCCGGAAGCGATTACCGTGGCGAGGTCGCCGGGTACATCGGAGATGGCATAGGTGTAGACCGTGGCCGGCCAGCAGGCCTTGGCCAGGCGCCCGCCCTTGATCGCCGAGAGGTGCTTGCGCACGCAGTTCATCTCGCCGATGGTGGCGCCGGATTTCAGCAGTGCCTTGTTGATCTGCTGCTTGTCGGCCAGGGTCAGGCCCTCGGCGGGCAGGGCCAGCAGGGCAGAGCCACCGCCGGAGAGCAGGAATATGACGCGGTCTTCTTCATTGAGGTTGCTGACCAGTTCCAGCACGCGCTTGGCCACGGCCAGGCCGGCGGCATCCGGGACCGGGTGGGCGGCTTCGACCACCTCGATTTTCTGGCAGTTGGCGCCGTGGCCGTAACGGGTGACGACCAGGCCGGAGACTTCGCCCTGCCAGCTTTTCTCGACCACTTCGGCCATGGCGGCTGCGGCCTTGCCGGCGCCGATGACGATGACCCGGCCGCTACGGTCGGCGGGCAGGTAGGGTTCGAGAACTTGACGGGGGTGGGCGGCGGCGATGGCTGTGTCGAACAGGTCGCGGAGAATTTTTTGCGGATCGACCGACATGGCAGGCTCCCAATTATTGTTGTTCTGCACAATCAAAAACGCCCCTGGAACTGCCTCCGTGCAGGCCGAACCAGGGGCGGTCTCCACAGCTGCGAGCTGCGAGCTGCAAGCAAAAGCAGATCTGCTCTCGCTTCTCGCTTGTCGCTTGCCACTTGAGGCTCACAGCTTGAAGCTTATTTCTCGTCGCGGATCGAGAAGTTGGCCATGTGCTCCAGGCCCTTGATCAGCGCCGAGTGGTCCCAGTTGCCGCCACCCAGGGCTTGGCAGGTGTTGAACACTTGCTGGGCATTGGAGGTGTTGGGCAGGTTGATGCCCAGCTCCTTGGCGCCTTGCAGGGCCAGGTTCAGGTCCTTCTGGTGCAGGTTGATGCGGAAGCCCGGGTCGAAGGTGCCCTTGATCATGCGCTCGGCATGCACCTCGAGGATTTTCGACGAGGCAAAGCCACCCATCAGCGCTTCACGCACCTTGGCCGGGTCGGCGCCGTTCTTGGCGGCGAACAGCAGCGCTTCGCTGACAGCCTGGATATTCAGGGCGACGATGATCTGGTTGGCCACCTTGGCGGTCTGGCCGTCACCGTTGCCACCCACGCGGGTGATGTTCTTGCCCATGGCCTGGAACAGTGGCAGGGCGCGCTCGAAGGCGTTCGGGCAGCCGCCAACCATGATGCTCAGGGTGGCGGCCTTGGCACCTACTTCGCCACCGGACACCGGGGCGTCCAGGTAGGCAGCGCCGGTGGCCTTGATTTTTTCGGCGAAGGCTTTGGTGGCGGTAGGGGAGATCGAGCTCATGTCGATCACCACCTTGTTCGGGCCCACGCCTTCGGCCACGCCGTTGTCACCGAACAGCACGCTTTCCACTTGTGGGGTGTCCGGCACCATGACGATGATGAACTCGGCTTCCTGGGCCACTTCTTTCGGGTTGGCCAGGGCCACTGCACCGGCGGCGATCAGGTCGGCTGGCGCGGCGTCGTGGTGGGTGGAAACGAAAATGCTGTGCCCTGCTTTTTGCAGGTTCTGGGCCATGGGCTTGCCCATGATGCCGGTGCCGATGAAACCGATTTTAGCCATGAGAATATGCCTCTTTGTATTTGTGGTGTCTCAAGCTGTGGGAGCGGGCATGCCCGCGAAACAGGAGACTCGGTGGATGGCACCGGCTATGCCGGTGTTCGCGGGCAGGCCCGCTCCCACAGGGTTTCGTGTTTCACAGGGCGCTAGCGTTCAGCCGTTCAGATTGCGTTATGGGTCTTCAGCCAGCCCAGGCCTGCTTCGGTGGTGGTCAGCGGTTTGTATTCCGCGCCCACCCAGCCCTGGTAGCCGATGCGGTCCAGGTGTTCGAACAGGAAGCGGTAGTTGATCTCCCCGGTGCCTGGCTCGTTGCGCCCGGGGTTGTCGGCCAACTGGATGTGGTTGATCAACTTCAGGTTGGCTTCCATGGTCCGGGCCAGGTCACCTTCCATGATCTGCATGTGGTAGATGTCGTACTGCAGGAACAGGTTGTCGCTGCCCACCTCGGCCTGGATTTCCAGGGCCTGCTGGGTGGTATTGAGGTAGAAACCAGGGATATCGCGGGTGTTGATCATTTCCATGACCAGGCGGATGCCGGCGGCCTGGAGTTTGTCGGCGGCATACTTGAGGTTGGCGACGAAGGTCTTGCGTACGTCGGCACACTGCAGGCCTTGTGGGCGAATACCCGCCAGGGCGTTGACCTGGGTATTGCCCAGCACCTTGGCGTATTCGATGGCCTTGTCGACCCCAGCGCGGAATTCTTCGACGCGGTCGGGGTGGCAGGTGATCCCGCGCTCGCCTTTGGCCCAGTCACCGGCTGGCAGGTTGAACAGCACCTGGGTCAGGCCGTTGGCGTCCAGTTGCTGCTTGATTTCAGCCGCGCTGTAGTCGTACGGGAAGAGGTATTCGACGCCGCTGAAGCCAGCATCGGCGGCAGCCTTGAAGCGGGCCAGGAAGTCCTGTTCGGTGAACAGCATGGACAGGTTGGCAGCGAAGCGAGGCATAGGTGTCTCCTTGCGGTGAAGGCCCCCAGGGCATGCCTGGGGGCGTCAGGCGATCAGTCCAGCATCGAGATGGCGGTTGGCGCGTCGTTGCCGACCAGCGCCAGGTCTTCGAATTCGTTGACCGAGTTGATCTCGGTGCCCATGGAAATGTTGGTGACGCGCTCGAGAATCACCTCGACCACTACCGGTACGCGGAACTCTTCGGCCATCTTCTGCGCCTTGATCAGGGCAGGGGCGATCTCGGCCGGTTCGAACACGCGCAGGGCCTTGCAGCCCAGGCCTTCGACCACGGCCACGTGGTCAACGCCGTAGGTGGCAGCGTCGGTCGAGTTGATGTTCTCGAACGCCAGTTGTACACAGTAATCCATGTCGAAGCCACGCTGCGCCTGGCGGATCAGGCCCAGGTAGGCGTTGTTCACCAGCACATGAACGTACGGCAGGTTGAACTGTGCGCCCACCGCCAGCTCTTCGATCATGAACTGGAAGTCGTAGTCACCCGACAGCGCCACGACCTTGCGCTGCGGATCGGCCTTGACCACGCCCAGTGCCGCAGGGATGGTCCAGCCCAGCGGGCCGGCCTGGCCGCAGTTGATCCAGTGGCGTGGCTTGTACACGTGCAGGAACTGCGCGCCCGCAATCTGCGACAGGCCAATGGTGCTGACGTAGCAGGTGTCCTTGCCGAACACCTGGTTCATTTCTTCGTACACGCGCTGCGGCTTGACCGGCACATTGTCGAAGTGGGTCTTGCGCTGCAGGCTGGCCTTGCGCTGCTGGCAGTCTTCCAGCCAGGCCTTGCGGCATTTCAGCTTGCCAGCGGCTTGCCATTCGCGGGCGACTTCCAGGAGTACGTCCAGCGCCTTGCCAGCGTCGGAAACGATCCCCAGGTCCGGGGTGAACACGCGGCCGATCTGGGTCGGTTCGATGTCCACGTGGACGAATTTGCGGCCCTCGGTGTAGACGTCCACGGAGCCGGTGTGGCGGTTGGCCCAGCGGTTACCGATACCGAACACCAGGTCCGACTTGAGCAGGGTGGCGTTGCCGTAGCGGTGCGACGTCTGCAGGCCGACCATGCCGACCATCTGCGCGTGGTCGTCCGGGATGGTGCCCTAGCCCATCAGGGTCGGGATTACCGGTACGCCGGTCAGTTCAGCGAACGCCACCAGCTTGTCGCTGGCGTCGGCGTTGATGATGCCGCCGCCGGCGACCAGCAGCGGGCGCTCGGCGTCATTGAGCATGGCCAGGGCTTTTTCGGCCTGCACGCGGGTGGCGGCAGGCTTGTTGATGGCCAGCGGCTCGTAGGCGTCGATGTCGAATTCGATTTCGGCCATCTGCACGTCGAACGGCAGGTCGATCAGCACCGGGCCTGGGCGGCCGGTGCGCATTTCGTAGAAGGCTTTCTGGAAGGCGTAAGGCACCTGGCCTGGCTCCAGCACCGTGGTCGCCCACTTGGTCACCGGCTTGACGATGCTGGTGATATCGACAGCTTGGAAGTCTTCCTTGTGCAGGCGCGCACGCGGGGCCTGGCCAGTGATGCAGAGAATAGGAATGGAGTCGGCCGAGGCACTGTACAAGCCGGTGACCATGTCGGTGCCGGCAGGGCCGGAGGTGCCGATGCACACACCGATGTTGCCCGGGTTGGCGCGGGTGTAGCCCTCGGCCATGTGCGAGGCACCTTCGACGTGGCGAGCGAGGACGTGATCGATGCCACCGACTTTCTTCAGGGCCGAGTACAGCGGATTGATGGCAGCCCCCGGGATGCCGAACGCGGTATCTACACCTTCACGGCGCATGACCAGAACGGCTGCATCGATTGCTCTCATTTTGCTCATGGTTTGTGCCTCATTGATTTTGTAATTGTATACAACTTGCTTTCCGATAGAGTGTATTCACGCCTGGCGCTGTAGGTCAATGGGTTTTCATCGGTTCACTTGGCTTTCCTCAGAGCGCCCATGAAAACGGGAGTTTGCGTGATCGCATACGATCATTTCAAAATATTGTATACAAAAATAATCTTCGTTGTGTTCTATTTGTTCATCGGTTTTCAACTGCCCTCAGGGCTTCTCACAACAAGAAGAGGACCTTTTCATGAACGCTTTGAACCTGAAAGTCGCCGTTGGGCTGGTAAATGCCGCGCTGGCGGCGGGCCGCAAGATCAATGCGGCGCCGCTGACCGTGGCGGTGCTGGATGCTGGCGGCCACCTGCTGGCGCTGCAGCGCGAAGATGGCGCCAGCCTGATCCGCCCGGAAGTGGCCACCGGCAAAGCCTGGGGTGCGATAGCCCTGGGCAAGGGCTCGCGCTTGCTGGC
Source organism: Pseudomonas sp. UBA6699 (assembly GCF_002454615.1). Taxonomy (NCBI): domain Bacteria; kingdom Pseudomonadati; phylum Pseudomonadota; class Gammaproteobacteria; order Pseudomonadales; family Pseudomonadaceae; genus Pseudomonas; species Pseudomonas sp. UBA6699. Next base: position 33,742 of record NZ_DKJF01000100.1, on the reverse strand, counting down.
GCTGGATGCGCAGCAGCGGCCGGCGTTTTTTGCCGCGCTGAACGGAATGGGTGAACGGCCGGTAGTGCCGGCGCCGGGGGGCGTGCTGATTCGTGATCAGGACGGCAAGGTACTGGGTGCTGTCGGGATCAGCGGCGATACGTCGGATATCGACGAACAGTGCGCGATCAGTGCGATCGAGGAGGTGGGGTTGCTGGCGGATGCCGGAGTAGCGGCGTAATGCTCAAGATAGCCGGGGCCGCGTTGCGGCCCTTTCGCGACACAAGGCCGCTCCTACGGGGAATCGCGTAACCCTGTAGGAGCGGCCTTGTGTCGCGAAAGGGCTGCAAAGCAGCCCCACTGGCCCTGTCAGGCCAGCTCGGGCTCACAGCCCTTGAGCACCATGCGGATGATGGTCTCGGCTGCTGCGTCATAGTCGCTGTCGGCCAGCTTGGCCTTGCCGGTCACCGCAGAAATCTGCCAGTCGAAATCGGCATAGGTCTGGGTGGCCGCCCAGATGCTGAACATCAGGTGGTGCGCGTCTACATGGGCGATCTGCCCGTTGTCGATCCAGCGCTGGATGCACTCGATGTTGTGCCGGGCCTGCTCGTTCAACTGCGCCACCTGGTTCGGTGACAGGTGCGGGGCACCGTGCATGATCTCGCTGGCAAATACCTTGGAAGCATGGGGCAAGTCGCGGGAAATGCGGATTTTCGAGCGAATGTAGGCGCTCAGCACTTCTTTCGGGTCACCGTCGGCATTGAACGGCGTGGACGCCTGCATGATCGGCGCGATGATGCTTTCCAGCACCTCGCGGTAGAGGTTGTCCTTGGACTTGAAATAGTAATACACGTTCGGCTTGGGCAAGCCGGCCTTGGCCGCAATATCGCTGGTCTTGGTGGCCGCGAAGCCCTTGTCGGCGAATTCCTCGCTGGCTGCGCGCAGGATCAATTCCTTGTTGCGCTCGCGAATGGTGCTCATGGTCAGGGATCTTCCTCGTGTCTGGCCACCTCTAAGAGGGATCGGGCATGGTAGCACCGGGCCCGACGGGCGCTCAAGGCAGCGGCTTTGGGCTAGAATTCTGGGCATTTACTCATTCGGATGCAGGCAAACATGGCAGGAAGCAGTCTACTGGTACTGATCGACGATATCGCCACGTTGCTGGACGATGTTTCGCTGATGACCAAAGTGGCAGCAAAAAAAACCGCAGGCGTGCTGGGCGATGACCTGGCGCTCAATGCCCAGCAGGTGACGGGTGTGCGGGCCGATCGTGAACTGCCGGTGGTGTGGGCGGTGGCCAAGGGTTCGTTGATGAACAAGGCCATTCTGGTACCGGCGGCCCTGCTGATCAGCGCTTTCATCCCTTGGGCGGTCACGCCCTTGCTGATGCTGGGCGGCGCGTATCTGTGCTTCGAGGGCTTCGAGAAGCTGGCGCACAAGTTCTTGCACAGCAAAGAAGACGACGAGGCGCAAAAGGCTGCGCGCAAACAGGCTGTGGCCGATGCCAATGTCGACCTGGTGGCGTATGAGAAAGCCAAGATCAAGGGGGCTGTGCGTACCGACTTCATCCTTTTTGTCTACCATCCTAAAGTGCACAATACGGCTTCCTTCCCTACCTTTTAAGCAGCTCCCCCGTTCCACACGGAGGCCATCCCTCACCGCCTTTCCAATGCTCCGCTGCTATAGCTAGGGCAAGGCTCGATGCTCAAATCTGCTGGCGTGTTAAGAGGCAGCTCGAAGCAACACACTCCAAATCCCTTCCTATCCTGCGCTTGGTGCGATTTTGCGAGAGCACCATGCTTGATGGCTGTTATCCATCTACCAACTGCTTGGAAGCGACCCCTCGTTGCGCTGATTACTTGTCTTTTATTTGCCTTGGGCAATATATGAATAATTAATCAATAATTAAATTAAAATTGCTGGTTATATTTATTGTTGTGTCAGTAAGAAAATGTTCTAAAGTTAGGTGAATTATTTCTTGCGATGGCGTAGGCTAATCTTTATCGTTTGCGCCATGAAGATTGTTAATATCAGAACGCAAGGTAAGTTAAAGTTATGTCCAGTGCTGTTTTCCAAAGATGGAAGTATTGCAGAGCTACCAAGTTCTTATTTAAAGGCTAAGGCTGAAACTAATAAGCATCCACTTCCGGTAATCCTTTTATATGCCGATCATATCAAGGGCTTTTGTGAGCATCTTGAGGGTTTAGGTGTTTATCAGGGGTATACTGTTGATGATATTTTGTGCGGTATTTCTCGCACTGTAATAAGTGCATATTTGGTCTTGCTTAAAGGTCAAGGGCTCGAAGCTGCCTATATTAGGCTGCGGGAAACAATTATAAAGGGGCTGTTTGTCTGGCTCGCGTCGAGCGAAGGTGGTCGAGTTAGGAAAAGTAGTGGCTTCGAAAATACAGGGCTAGACACGCCGAAACCGAAAAGGAAAAGGCCAAGGTATGTCACTCAAGAGCAAGTCTGTAAGTTACTTGAAGGGATGTATTGGGAATCGCACCGATGCGCCGTCCACACATTATATGATCTGGGTCTGCGTGTATCAGAATTAATAAGGATTACTAAGGATGACATAGATGAGTTAGAAGGGTTGCCAGCTGAATTGGCTTACCTTCCTCTTACGGTGCGAGGAAGTAAAGGGCGCGCGGGAGTTCCAAAGGAACGAACTGTAATAATTACTCGTGCGATGTATTCTAGAATCAAGAAGTACCATAGTTCTTCCCGTTATCGGTTTGCGTATTGTAAGGATGCTAAGCCTGCGTTTTTGAATTCTTTTGGAAAACCGATCACCGTCAAGGGAATTCAGAAGCTCATAGCCGACACTGCCAAAAGAGTTGGATTTAAACCAAGAACAGTGAGTCCTCACCGATTGAGGCATGGTACGGCTCTCACTTTCCTAACTGGAGAGCTTGGTGATGATCACGTTCAAAAGTTGATATTAATTAAGGAGCAGTTAGGTCATGAGTTTTTGTCCACGACCAATATTTATGCAGGCGTTTCTCCTATGCTGTTTGTTGATGAGCTAGGCGTTAAGTACGTAAAGCCGAGATATATTGAGGCCAGCAAAATTTATCAAGCGACCTATCTGTCGCGTAGCAAAGAGAAAAAATGAGCCGTGACCTACTCTGTATTTGAACATAGCCTGCCTATTGCAACTCAAGATAATCCTTTGGCTGAAGTTCACGCAATCTTCGATGCAAGTATAGCTAGGTACACTGTTCCAGCTACTAAATCAACGTACAAGGGGGCGAAAAGTCTAGTCATAAACTTTCTAGCTTCCGATGTCAGATTTGCAGGCAAAGTGATACGCGTAGGGCAGGAGATAGACCAATACTTTTTGGTTCATCTCAAAAACCACATGGATTTTCAGCCCTACTCTTCGTCATACCGGGCGACAGTTTTATCCGCTGTGCGCGGAGTTCTCTCATATGCAGTCGTGAATTCATTTTATGATTACCGGAGCTTTTTGGATGTAGTCCTTGATCCTACCTTCCGGGAAACTTCGACGCGGAATTCGTTCTCAGAGAGCGAGTTTCAGAGTTTCGATAGGGCGCTCGATGAAGAAATCACCTTTGTCGAAAGCAAGCTTATGTCGGGATACATACCTACCGGATGTGGACGGCCCCCGGATTTTGTCGGTACTCGTTTTGCTCCAGGATGGAGCGATGATGAAAACAATTTGAAATGGTGGTTCGAGAATAAGCTTGACTGTGAGCCTTTTGTTTACTCTAAAACCATGAGTCATGCTCAAAAGAAATTCTACATGGCTGCAAAGAAACATGGCGGAACAAGAGTTCTCTTCCTTCGATGGGGTGTGATTATGGGGCTTGATGCTTATGTGATTATGCCTTTTTTATTCAAGCTTGTAACTTGGACAGGCTTAAATGCAACCCCTGCGCAATCTCTTAAGACAACTGACTACATCAAATCTCATCCTCTAACCGGTAAGCCTTGTATCTATTACTGGAAAGGTAGGGGGCAGGGTGATACAGATCTGCATGAGGGTCTCTTGACCGGTAATTTAGATAAAGTCAGTGCTGAAAAGCAAGATGTCATGCCTCTTGAGGTTAAGCAGTCTAGTAAAATTGAAGAAATCTGGAATCGAGTTCTTGATATCACAGGGTCTATTCGACCTGAGGTTGTTGATGGTGAAGAAGACTACCTGTTCATTTATATGCCTACACATGGGCCTGCATCGGGGCAGGTAAGAAACTTGCTCCAGCCTAATAGGTATATGTTTGAATGGTGCCGATATATGGTTGATAAATATGGCTTGCGAGATGATCATGGTGAGGCTCTTGAAATTAACATCTCCCGGTTGCGGCCATCATTAGTGTCCAGGCTTTTGGGGGCGGGAGTAGACATTTCCGTAATTCAAGCGATTCTTGGACATAGCGATGTTGTTACTACAATGAGATACATTGCTGCGCATAATTTTGCTCCGAAAGCTAGGCGAGAGCTCCACAAGTGCCTTTCTAATATTCGAAAGAATAGGGAGGAGCAAATTAGGCATCCCAAAGAAATTGCAATGAAGAAAACTAATAATCCGGCAATTATTTTTTCTACTGCAACAGCGCTTTGTCTCGATGTGTATAACCCGCCAGCCCGAATTAAGAAGGCAACAGGGTGGGTAGAAGGGCAGGCATGCACAAATTTCAATATGTGCTTGAGATGTTCGAAGGTTGTCATTTTGGAAGAGCACTTGCCTAGACTATTTGCAATGCAGCGGGGTTATAAGTTTGCATTAGAAAATGGTGCAGGTGCTACAACGCATCGCGCTGTACTCATCCAGAATCTTAGTGTTCTGGATGGAATTCTAGGGGAGAACAGTGACTTTTCTGAAGAGGTTCTTTGCATGGCAAATCAGCAGTCTAAAAATCTCGAAGTTTACACGGATCCTTTCTTGGTGAGGGGGAAACATGAAAGAGGCTGAAGTACAATTTCTACTTGATGAGGCCAAGAAGGGAGCTTGTTGCGAGCTCGTCGCAAATATCAGGGTTTCGTCGGTCTCGTTAGTCGGAGATCTTGTCTGGGATTTTGTAGCGGATACCAAAGAACGAGCGCGTTCTATTGATGCGACACGGTTGAGGATAAATTGGGGTGAGCGTCAAATCAGTCCTAGGATTGTTGCCGAGTTGCAGGCAATATTTTTATATTACCTCAAAATCCCATCATGGTTTCGTGGGAAAAGGAACTTGAAGGCACAAACAGTTGTTCCTCGGGCAAAAGTAATCCTTAGGCTGCTGGAAAAGTTTTTGGTTGCAAATGATATCCTTTCTTTGGATGTTTCTCTGGCTGATATCACAGAGGCGGATGTCGAGTCTGCTCTTATTGGTTATGGTGGGAATCGGAGTGAGCTCAAGCCAGTTTTGAACCTGGTCTTTAGTGCTGCCGCTGGTCAAATAATTGGTGGGGTCATGAAATTTGACGCCAAAACGAATCTTCGTATCAAGGAGATTCTATCTAAACCCAAGCAAGACGTAGTCCCTGAGGATACGGGTGATGGGAGGGAAGTACGATGGTTGACTGACGAGCAATTTGCTGAGGCTAGTTATTCGTCATTGGCGCGAGTGAAAGATTTTTTACTTCGAATGGGGTTGCCGCTACTGAATGAGGACGTATACGAATACGCACCTAGTGATGCAATCGCAAATCACGACATGAAGTACCTGTTCGGACAGTATGTGGAATATCGTGCTGCTTATGCCGGTGTTGGTCGAAAAAGCTATATTGAAAAGAGATTGAGGCGTCATGGTACTTCAATCGGTGAGATTGCCGGTTATTTGCAAGAGGTTAATATGGCCTCGCAATGTGTTGTCGGTTTATATACTGGTGGTCGCTTTTCAGAGCTCACGAGTTTGAGAATGGGGTGTCGGAGCAAAGCTGATGGTTATAATGTGGTCACTGGAAAAGTATTTAAGACTAAGTCTGCTGCAGATTTGAGTGATGAAAGCTGGGTGGCTATTGATGCAGTTATTGATGCGGTTGAGGCATTAGAGGCGCTCGCGCCTATTAAAGGTAGTAGCTACCTGTTTTCACAAAATAATCTGATGACAGGGGCTGATATGGACAATGGGGCAGAAGGGAAGAAAGGTTACTCATATTCAGGTTTTCATGTTGCCATGAAGAAGTATTTCACTAAAATTGATCGTGGTGAGACGTTCGCGGGTTGGGTTTTTAACTCCCATCAATTTAAGCATTCACTTACGCGGCAAATGATCAAAGCAAACCTAGGTATGCCGTATATTAGTTATCAGTTGAAACATGTGTATGATCAAGCGCTAAGTCTGCCATCAGAGGCTACTATGGTTTATGGTAACAGTGCTGCGTTACTTCAGTCTCAAATGGCAGGTTTCTTCCTGTCGGAATTTAAGAAGCAGAAGGTTGAGAAAATCTTCTCCCCTAAATCGGTTGTCTCAGGAGGCGGCGCTCGTGAATTCGCCCAGAGGAGGCAGGATTATTTCGAAGGAATGATGGGGGCTGGTTTTACAAAGCCTGAGATTATGGGTGAACTGGGCAGGCTGACTGACGCGGTTTTTGCGAATACTGCACTTGGCTATTGTTCAGGCCGGAAAGATGATCCAGGCGGATCAGAAGGTGCGCCATGTATAGGTCAGTTGCGGTGTAATCCAAACCAATGCAAAAATGCGGTGATTACTGATGAGCATATTCCTGGATGGAAGGCTGTGAGAGATCACAATATGGAAATGCTGAATGATCCTCGGTTTTTCTATGGTAAAGAACAGTTTGAAGCAGCTGTTGCAGAAGCCAACGGTGTAATCGCGTCGCTTACTGTGGGTTAACTTCATGTCAGCATTTGATTCAAAGAACTCTGAAGACTTCGAATTGGTGACTTTGGCAATCACAGCTGCTTTAGCGCAGATCGAGAAGGATGCCAAACTTCCTGCTACGCAATCCAGTCTAGCTAAGCAAGCGAAGGTTCACCGAAATACCATACGAAACCGATCTAAGGATAACAGTCTGATTGAGGGGGGGCTAGGGTGGCCGCTTTCAGAGCTCGAAAGGATCAAGCGGGAAAGGGCGGTCGGTGCGGTTGTTAGTGCTAATCTTGAAAAGTCTGATAAGGATCGTATTGCACATCTAGAAAGTCAGTTGGAGATTGCTCGTCGGAAGGCTGGGCATTGGTTTCATCGTGTAATTGATATGAAGCGAGATCTCGAAAATCTTGATGTCATGAGGCAGCGGAATGAAACCCGCATAAAAATTTTGACAGAAGAAAATAATCGGCTCAGGCAGCTCAAAGTGGTAAAGTGAGGCTGTTGTAAATAAGTAATGCCCCGGCAGGAGCGTGTCGACTGTTTAAGGTGGTAATGAACAGGTCTAGACTAGCGGGAGTAAAGCACCTATGGGCCTGCCACCACCCTTCACAAATGGCGGTCGCTTGGCTTGAAAATAAGCAACCCACTAAGACGGCCATTCGCAGTTCCCATCCCGGCTTCCTCACCTCGCAGTTGTATTACACTTGCATCTCTGTAGCTAGGGTAGGCACTAAGAGCGGTGGCTTCTCCTATGCTGCTCTGAACATCAGCCCTTTGATGCTTGGTGCCACAACCGACGCAACGTCGACTCAGGCATGCCCAGTTGCCTTGCAGCCTCAGCTTGGGTGAGTCCTTTTGCCTTCAGCTCTTGGACTGCTTCCAGCTTTTCCCTTGCTCCTGAAATGTTCAGAGGAGTCAGCCGTTCCGGCTCGGCAGGGACAGCGGCATCAGCGAGATCCAGCGCCTCTATCTCAGCGAGGGAAGCGAGAAGTATTTCTCGAGCCGTCCGTTGGTGGTGCGAAGCAATGGTGAGAGCGACCAAGGTCACTGCCTCAATCTCTAGTCCTGCGGCGAGCTTATAGCCCGTATCCAAGGTCACAGAGCTCTTGGCCAACTCCAGGTTACTAACAGTCCGCTGATCCACGTGCTTGGCCATCGCGGGCTGAGATATCCCTTTGCGCAGGCGCAGTACCTGTAGCGCTGCCGCGAAGGACTGACGGAGCGACATTACGAATCCCCAAAAACCAAGAGGTATGCCCCGTTTGCCTGCCGCCAAACAAACGTCTATAGTTGTTGTTTTGGCGGTCGCGCGGCTTAGCCAGCAATTTATGGGAAATAGAACCGGGGATGTGCTTGATGGATGACCCGTTCAGCGACGGTCTGATGGGGGAGGGAGGCATTGATCTGGTGGGCTCTGAACTGCCACTCGATGACTTGCTCCTCGCAGCTCGAGAACACTTCAAGTGGATGCCTCTTTGCGTTGTCGAGGAGTGGGTGATCTTGGATGCCATCCTCACGGAAGATGAGCAGGCCAAGGTATCTGCGGCAGGATGTCAGCCCATGTTCTTGTTTGCCCACAAGGTCGTGCATGACGAACAGCGCCGTTTCGAGCCTGGCGATTGGGTGCGGTCGACAATCGCTAGAACCTTCAATGAAGGCTACCTCTTCGAGACTAGAAACACCGTCTACGTGCTCAAAGGGCCAGGACAACGCAAGTCGTCTTCGCTGCAAGGCATCTTCTCAATCTTCTAGGTGTCGCGGCCCCCGCTTGTGACGACTCGACTGTTTCAGAGATCAAGATATGTTCCGTTCTCACCAAGCTGACATGGCAGGCATCCCCGGTATGTTCGGCGACGGGCTGATGCATTGGCATGGCGTTTCCCGAGCTCTCGCTACCCACTGGTACCACGTGAGCGTTCAGCGTCTCCATGAAGGCCAATTCAGGAATTATGAGGAGATGCTCAACGATGAGGCTCGGCTCGTTGAGCTGCTGTTGGCTCAAGATGAGAGCCTGGTTGTTCGGGAAGTCCAAGCCGTCACACCCGCATGGATGAACAAAGGCGATGGCTGGAAGATGCAAAAGCTGAGGTCTCTCTCCATGGGCTTCAGCGTGGATGAACTGCCGGTCTCGATCCTTGAGGTTGAGGGCGGTGAGGTTTACATCGACTCGCATGAACCAGGCCTCAACGTCGATTCCCTGACCGGGCTGAAAGAGCTGTATCGCAGTCGTGTCTCGACTTCCGCTACTGTTGCAGGGCTTGGGGGGAATTAACCATGACAGAGAGCAGCGAAGTGGAAGTCGACTTCTACGTCAAACGCTACTCAGATTTCGACCTGCTTCGGATTGCTCGAGCGGTCGGGCAGGGCTTCGAAGAAGAGGTCACGGCGGTTCTTGTAAATGTCCACATCAGTAGGCACAGCGCGGTTGGCGTCGTGTTCGGGCATACCAGGAAGGGGCCGCATGGGCGATACGCGGATGGCCACCTTATTCAAACCTCCGACATCCTCGCTGCAGCCAAGGAGGGGAGGTTTTGGGTCATTACCACGATCCACTCCCGATACGCGATAGCTACATTCCAACGCGATGGTGGGCGGCGTAGCTTCAACGAATTCCGGCGCCTGGTGGGTAATCGGTACTCCAACACCTAATCGCGGGAATCAATTTTTCGAAATGAGCCAAGGGTATGGCTGGTTCATGCCCTAGGTATCCCTGTGCCTGCAATATAGGCAGTTAAGCAAGGAGCTGTAAGTGACTAAGTTCGACTACCTCAAAATATCGGGATGCTTGGAGGAGATCCGAGTTTTCGAGCATTTTTCTGACGTCGTTCAAGTGATTATGCGAGTGGATGGAGTGGTCATCCCGAACTTTAAAATTCCATTGGCTATCTATGAGGAGCTTGAACAGGGTAGTCAGGTCGAGTTTTACGCGCTTGTGCAGAATTCGAAGAATAAAATCAGGAATATCGCAGTTGTCTATGCTATTCGGACTGCGAGCGGTAGGCTGTTGTCAGTGCCAAGTATGCGTTATAAGGTTCAGATTAATATCTTAATAACAGCAGCGATTATGGCTGCAATAGCTTTTGTGGCGAGCTTCATAGGTTTCGCATATTTGGTAGATTTCTTGTTCAGTGGTGGTCGTATGTCTATTTCCGGCCAAGGAACTCTCGCTACTTGGTTGGCATCGATCACAGGGTTAGCGGTTGGCGCTTTCTTTGCCGGTACAGGGGTGTATTTGTTTTACAAAACCACTGTGCTCGATACATGGCAGTCGATTGCGCCAGCTCGGGTGGTGGAGAGGTTCAGTAAGCTTCACCGATAACCAATGAGCGGGCCGCTTCGCGGACGGCTGGCGTGAACCAAATCCCGCCCAAGGCGGGTTTTGGCCCTGTCGGGCTTTCACCCTCCCGTCTGCGCGCTCCGCTTGCCGGATCTCTGAGTTCCAGCATGGTCTCGCATAGACTTGCTGCTGGTAGCAATGCAGCTAGTCGGGCTCCGCATGAATGAAGTTACTACTCATCAATGTAGAGCCCAGCCTGGTAGCTAATTTATGTAGAATTAGCCCAAGGGGCATTGGTTCAAGGAGAGCAGGTTGTTGTTCCATTGCCCATCAGCATAAGTTCGCAGATAAGCAGCCTTGCCGTTTTCCCTAACTACGCCGATGTAAGCCTTCTTCCCACTAGCCGGGTCTTGGACATAAAAAGTATTCGATTTAGCATCGATGCTTTGAATCACCTGTTCCCTTGTCCATTTCCAACCCGCAGTTGGATTACCCAAGTGGGTGATGTGCTCGTGAGCACTGTTCACGTTAGGTTTTGTAACGCATGTCACAGCTACGTCTGCCATTGCGAGTTCCTTTCGTAGGGTTTTTAATGCGCGTAGAGTCGCGCCACTACCTTGTAGTAACTTTCGGCTATGCATGTCAATGGTGCGGCGGGTGTAAAAAATGACGCCAAATTGTTGGCTTCAGGCCCGAAGATATTCATAAAGCCCTTCGCTTCTTGCCTAGAGTGGGCTAGTCTCTTCGAGTTGAGGAAAGATTTTTGACCGTTTGTATTCGTCAAGTCAAGGACAGTCATGTCAGCGCAGAAACTCCCTCCCGAATCCGAAGTGGTAACGTGGTTGCAGCAACTTATAGAGCAAGAGGAGCTCTTGGATACGATCCAGGGTCAGGAGGCTGTCCTGTCGCTGGCAGATCTAGGTAGTGAAGAGTGCTTCTTGCCAGCCTTTAGTATCGACTACATCTCGCGACGAACCTCCGCTGAAGCGGCTAGGCATGTGCTTGGTAGGCTTAGCCTATTGGAAATAATATCGATTAATAAAAGCATTTCTCTTACTACTGGTGAAGTGCTACGCCCAGACATCCTTTGTTTCAATTCAGAGACCAAAACTCTTGTGGTTTTTGAAGTGAAGCGTGCGAGCGAAACAGAGCGTCAGACTGTCACAGAACTTGCGGGATATGAGCAAGAGCTTCGAAACATGTTGCCATTCTTGGGGCATTTCGATGTGTGCTTCGTAGTTGTCGCCTCAGATTGGTCAACTCTTCTGGTTCACGCTGTAGGTAGCATGAATGCTTGGTCAGGAAAGCAGTGCCTGGCACTTCGACTCACCAGCAATGAGTCTGGATTTGGCCTGGTTGCGCACTTGCCGGAAGCCTGGCACCTGACGGGTAGTACGAACCTTCCCCCCGAAGCGCTGACGTCAATTGACCTTTACCTTGCTTACAAAGGCATAGATCAATTAGGAGATGAGCTCTCCTTGAATGATCGTAGGGGCTTCGTTGAGGACGATGAGCGTTGGCCCCCTAGAGCTGTTCTTTCAGCTATGGATGTGATCGCTAGGGCAGGGGATCGGGCTGGATCACACGGATTTATGATGCTTTGGCGTGACGTCCACGGATTTGGGAGGGGTAGGTGGTGCATTACGCTTACCGCCATCGATCCCTATGCGATGTATGCGTGGTGTAGAGACCATGGTCTACCTCAACGAGAATCCGAAGCTGGAGCGTTCATTCACAACCGTAGAGGTGACCTTCTAGGGCAGACGCCCACCACTGTTTATGACATTGCGAAAGCTGCGTTTCCTTTGTTGGAAGAGCATTTCGATCCGGAGTTTTGCGGCGATTTCCAGTGGCATCTCAAGACTCGACAATACCGTCATAGGGTTGTGCCTACGAGATTCGATTTCTGGGGGAGCTTGGGGCAGCATGCTCGGGACTTTGTTTGCAACTCGGCAGTCAGACAGAACTACATGCCATTCGTAGGGAGGAGTCAGCTGGACTGGACAGATCCTGCGGTTGGAATGACCTTGGTGGCGAACCTCTCGCTTGGAGTGCCATTCTCAGGAGGTGTGATTAAGTGCAGCGATGCCTTCCTCGCTGGTCGTGTCCTCGGAGAATTAGCGGTCGCTGCGTTCAATGCGTCACCCGATAAAGAACATGCCGCCAAGATAGAGCCAATGGTTGAGTGGGCACAACTTGAAGCACTCCGATACGCCATCGAGATGAAGCAGATGTACGATATCACTGAAGAAGTCGTCACGCCAATGCCCCACCTGTCCAACGAACCCTCGAAGCGGTTTGAGTCCGTGCAGAATCTGGCTCAGTGGGTCAGCGAAGACCTAGTCAGCCAACGCCACCCATTTCATCAGGCTTGTTTTGATCTTGGCTATTGCAATTCATCTCTTTTTAAATTGCGGGAGGAGGGGAGCATTAGTCACATCGAACCAAATGAAGCAGCCAAGCTCATTCGAAGCCTACTCGTTGCCGTGTTAGCTAAAGCTGAGGGAAGTCAAGGACAGACGTTGCATTCTCAAAGATACCTTCGATTTATGGCGTTCCTAGAGCCGCATCTCATTCCGGGTATGGACTTGGCGAGTGGGGCCGCTGTTACCGAAGTTTTGAGAACTATTGATGATGAAGTGCTTGTGTCAGGGTTTCCTGATGAGATCGTAGGAGGGTTGGATTCAATCATCCCTGTCGTTTTTCACACCACCAGGCCTCCGCATCCTGGGAAAGTGGACTGGGAGTGGTTGAAGGCTGGTGTGAAAGCTCTATACGAAGGAGGGGATCATTGTCCCGCTGTCATTTTCAGCCAGAATGGGATGATCGGTAGCGGTCGTTTGCAGGAGCCTTTCCGGCTGGTGTCGCCGATCAGTGACCCAGAGGGGGAAGTCTATGTAATAGACGAGTCGTCTGCATTGAGCATCGCGATCAAAATGACGTGGGATGAGGTAAGAGAGTTTCATGCCAAACGAAGCCAGGGAAATTCGCTTCCTTCTTTAGATAAGAATGCCGTCTAGGCCTCATCGAGACCTTGAGCAATATAACGTATGAGATCTAGCGCGGACGTTTACTATCAGCAATGCTATAGATGATGGTGGCTCCATCGATGTCAAATCCAGTGTGCAATCTGGCACTGTATTCAGAGTCTCGCTTCCAACCTCATAGCTCACGCGATCCCTGTTCCGGTGGGAGCGACAGCATTTAGCGCCACCGGTCTGCCTCTACAATCAACACGCTGAACGTACTGACGCTGGATTCACCTGAACAGAGTAGGGCGCTTTTCCGTCGCCCCTGACTTTGGGAGTTCAACATGAAAGCCATCGTGTACAACGGCCCACGTGACGTCGCGGTCAAGGATGCTCCTGACGCAAAAATCGAGAAGCCCACCGACGTACTGGTGCGTATCACCACGACCAACATCTGCGGTTCTGACCTGCACATGTACGAAGGCCGCACGTCTTTCGAGACAGGTCGAGTTTTTGGCCATGAAAACCTCGGCGAAGTGATTGAGGTGGGCGCCGGAGTCGACCGGGTCAAAATTGGTGATCGCGTCTGCCTGCCATTCAACATCGGCTGCGGGTTCTGTGAGAACTGCGAAAAAGGGCTCACGGGATTCTGCCTGACAGCCAACCCCGGTTCTGCCGGCGCCGCTTACGGCTTTGCTGAGATGGGGCCCTACCAAGGCGGTCAGGCGGAACTGCTCCGCGTTCCGTATGCGGATTTCAACTGCCTGGTGCTGCCTGAGGACGCCCAGGAACGAGAAGATGACTACGTCATGCTCTCGGATATTTTCCCAACTGGTTGGCATGCAACTGAGCTGGCCGGACTGCTTCCTGGTGAGAGCATTGCGATTTACGGCGCAGGGCCTGTTGGCCTGATGGCGGCGCATTCGGCAATCATCAAAGGCGCGTCCCAGGTTTTCGTCATCGACAACCAGCCGGATCGCCTACAGCTTGCCGCGCAGCTTGGGGCAACTCCCATCAACGCAGTCGAGCAAAAAGCAGTGGAAGAGATCATGAACCTTACCCACGGCAAAGGCACCGACCGGGGCTGTGAGTGCGTCGGTTACCAGTGCTGCGACAAGCATGGCCATGAAGCGAACTACCTCACCATGAACAACTTGGTCGCTTCAACCAAGGCCACTGGCGGAATCGGCGTGGTTGGGGTGTTTGTGCCAGAAGATCCTGGAGCGAAAAACGAACTGGCGAAGGAGGGCAAGATGGCCTTCGACTTCGGTGCGTTCTGGTTCAAGGGCCAACAGATCCGGACAGGTCAGGCGAATGTAAAGGCCTACAATCGCCGTCTGACAGAGCTTATCCATCATGGGCGCGCCAAGCCCTCGCAGATCATTTCCCATCGTTTGAAATTGGCCGAAGGCCCAGATGCCTACAAGCACTTCGATGCGCGGGATGATGGCTGGACGAAAGTGGTTCTCAAGCCTGCTGCGTGATCCGCTCTCACTGCTTCCAGGGACGGAAGCTTGGTGAGAAGGGCAACCTGCATGTTTTAAAGGCAACCCTTCTCCTGCTTGTCAAGGCGTTATCACCCGGCAATTTCCAGTTGCGTGTTCTTCCGCCACCCTCGCAGATTCATCGCACAGAGGCAGAACTGTAGGATGATCAGAGCCCAGGCATGTGCTTGCCAGCCCCACACAGCCCAAAGCACATTGCTTGCGATGAAACAGCAGAATCCTATCTTTCTTTTACCCGGACGGCGCGAACCGATGCACCAGGCTGCCAGCACGGTCATCACCATGGCGGGCCATTCGAGTAACCCAATCCAATATTCCATGAAACCTTCCAACTGATAATGGGTATCTGAAGCTGATCACCTGCCAGCTTCTAAAGAGCTGGCAGGTGATGGCTCCACTAAGCGGCTCGGCGCTCGCCCTTGAGCATCTTTTTCTGCATTTCCATTGTTTGCCCAAGCTCCTCGAGGGTGTCCTTGCTGAGCAGCTTCTTCGCCGTGGGGAAGAGCTCGGCTTCTTCTTCCTCGATGTGATGCTCCAGTAACTCTTTCATGACCTTGACTCTCCCGGCGAATTCGACGGTGCCGGTTTCGGTATGCAGGAGGTCGGGTAGGACGAGGGCGTCGACAGTCCGGTGTTCCTCCTTGGCCTCGTAGTACATTTTCGCTTCTTCCTTGCCACCCGCTTCCTTGATGGCCGGATAGAGAATTTCTTCTTCGAGCGCGGTGTGAATCTGCAGCTCCTGCTCGATCCTGTGGAGTAAATCGGCCCGCTTTTTCACCGCTCGCTCGGTGGTGGTCGACAGCTCTTCGAGCAGCCTCTTCACCAGCTTGTGGTCTTGAATCAGTAAGTCGATAGCGTTCATGGCGTTACCTCATCACGGATTGAAAGAATGGAGAACTTGCCTGTGGTTGAGTAGCCGCCAAGCGAGACGGTTCAACGCAGATGATGTTTGGCGTCATCGTTCAGGATGGCAGCCCCCGATGGCCATTGCGGCTCTGAGGGCTGCCAGGTGGGTCAAACCCTGCGGAAGGTTGCCCAGATATTGTCCAGTCTGCGGATCGATCATCTCCGAGTAGATGCCTACACCGTGTGACAGCCCTTGCAAAGCGTCTGCATGGGCGGCTTCGGCGCGATCCTGGTTATCCAGAATGGCCCAGGCTTCGATAAGCCAAAATGTGCATGCCAGGAAGCAACCTTCCTCTTCCTGTGCATCGGTGTAGCGATAATGGAAAGCGCCGGCCCCCAGATCATGATCAATGGCTTCCAGCGTGCTGCGTAGACGTTCCTGGCTGGGGTAACCGAACCTGACGGCCAGTGCCAGCGAGGCGTCCAGTCGGTCGCTGCCTGGATAGAACAGGTATGCCTGACGCTCTTCGCTCCAGCAGTGCGCCTCGATCCATTGCTGGATGCGCTGTCGCTCGCGATCCCAGCGTTCCCGGCATGTGGTGGGAAGGTGACCGCCATCGGCCAATTCGATGGCCCGGCTCAAGGCTTGCCAGCAACTGATCTTGGACATTGTGTAATGCTGTTTTTCCGGCAATTCCCAGATGCCAGCGTCTTCCTGCCTCCAGCAGTCGGCGCACTGGTCGGCAAGTTTGGACAGGATTGTGGCGCTCGGCGAGTCGAGAATGTTGCCGCTGTCGATGAAGCAACGGGCGGTTTCGAAAATGTCGCCGAACACGCCATGCTGCAGTTGGTCGCGCGCGTCGTTGCCAACCACTGGAGGCGAGTTTTTGTAACCAGGTAGATCGACAGGGCGCACGCAATCACCGATTGCACCGTCCAGGGTATAAAACACCCGTGGCCCATGTTCATCCAACCGGCGCAGTAGCCAAGTGAATGCAGCCTTGGCTTCTGGCTGCGCGCCGATGCCCAGAAATGCTTCGATGGTGTAGCCGGCGTCGCGTATCCAGGCGAAGCGGTAATCGTAGTTTTTGCTGCCGCCAATCCGTTCGGGCAGGGATGAGGTCGCTGCCGCCATGATCGAGCCACTTGGAGAGGACAGCAGGAGCTTGAGGGCCAGCGCATTGCGGACGACCTGGGTCTGGTGCGGGCCGTCGTAGACCAGCCCCTTCGACCATTGGCACCACTCCCGGTGCGAGCCGTCGATGCGTTCATCGATCAGGGCCAATGGCGGTACCACCAGAGGCTCATCACGTCCTGCGATGATGGCAACCACAGAGCGTTGTCCTGCTGCAAGGCTAAGGACAGCACGAACACCCATGTCATCCTCCCGTTCGATTTGCACCTGATGGTCGTGCAGGAACATGCCGAGTATTCGGCCCGCATGAAAAACGCAGGCATTGTCATTCGGCGCCACGTAGGGGCTTACCGTGTCGGCTTGGGTTCCGAAGTCGATGGCGATGTCGAAGTCGACCTTACCCTCGATACCTTCGATGCGCCTGGCAAGTTCGGCCCAAGGTAAACGCCCTGCGGGGCCACTGTTCAAGGACTCGGTCAGCCGCGCACGACCCTCGTGGGTGATGAAGAGTGTCTCGAGGACGTTGCTGCCTGGCAGGTAGCGCCGCTCAGCAACGAACGGCTCGTTGGGGGTAATGGAAAAGTAGCCTCCTGTTTGCGGAGCCAGCAGCTTGTCGAACAGGGGAGGTGAATCCATGTGCGGCACACACCACCAGTCGATGGAACCGTCCAGACCAATCAGTGCCACGGAACGCCCATCCCCGAGTGCACCATACTGCTCCAGGGGCAACCAGCCACCCTCATCTCGCTCAGGTGCACCCTGTTGAGCTGCTACCGGTTCTCTTTCCATCGGTGTGCCTTCGAGATCATGTGTTCTGATTCCGACATGGCTATCTGGCGTCTGGTTCGTCTTATGTGAGCGTTGCGCAAATAGAGGGAATTTAGGATTGGCATGAATATCTCATGTAAAGCGGGACACAAGGGAGCTTTGTGCCCTCGCATTACCCTGCAAGGAACAAGAACAAAAGGGGGCTTACATGAGTTGTCTGATTTGCGCTGGGCAAGCTGAGTCCGTCGAATGCACCGGTGGATGGGAAGAGCGACGCTGTTCTAAATGCGGCTGTTACCGAATGTCCCAAGCGCTCATTCTGGTGATGATGGAAGAGGGTCAGATTTTTGATACCGAGCGGATGCGGGCCTGGCTGGTATCCCGGCGCGAACTGATGCCCATCCCTACCATCGACCATAGCCAGGCGATATTTGCACTCTAAAAGGCCTGAGAGGTGGAGCTCCGTGCCTTATTCGGCAGGAATGATCGAAATCTTTCCATTGCGTTCGACGATAGCGAACTTTACCTGCTCAATGTTCTCGATGCCTTGGCTGTCCCGCGCTGACTCAAGGATATCGTCCTCCGTGAGTCGTGCGCGACGCATGCGGTGATGCAGGAAGCGCCCATTTTCAACAACCAGGGTAGCGTGCCCATCCAGAAACCTGGCCAAGGGCTTGGAGTTGAGCTTCGCGAGTGAAAGGCCGACGTCCAAAACGATCAGCGTGGCAATTACCAGCATGGCATTGGTGAATGAAAAATCCTCGCCCAGAAGTGCCTGCTGGGTGGCTTCCCCAATGATCAGCAACAAGACGAAGTCAAAGGTCGTCAGGTCGGCCAGTGAGCGCCGTCCGGCTACGCGAAACAGCAGCATAAGTGCGACGTACATCCCGGCTGCGCGGAGGATCGAATCCATGACGCACTCCTAGGGGTAAAGGAATGTGGAGAAGTGAACGGCGCTTTCAGGGCCAGCCCTGACGCTGCCCTCCAGCGTCCCCACGTGCTCACTTCGAAGAGTCAAGTACAAGGTGGCCACGCCATCTTGGTGAGTACCCAATTGGAACAGCATGGCCTGTCCATGCGACATCGATCGTTGCGGCTCCGGTTGCAAAGTCTCGATACTGGCGTCCCGGAGCAATGATCCCTCGAGTTGCACCTCCACCGGCTGACCAGGGGTACCCTGAACGGTGATGAAAAGGCTGTCTGTCGTGCCGCTTCGGCTGAGGCGCTGATACTCAACCCGTACCCGGCCATCCTGGCTCACCACCTCGGCATCGCTCAACGGGCCATTACCGAACAGGCCGGCCAGGGCAAGCAATACGATGGCCACGAGCACGTACCACCCCACGCGCTCGAAGCGCCAGACGCGCTGCTGCAGGGAAATGTTTTCTTGAACAGGGTGACGTCTGGATAGCAGTTCATCTTCCGACATGATCACAGCCCTCAGGCGCGCTCGCCGCGTAACCAGCGCTGGTGATAGTGGGCAAGCCGGGTCAACCCGAACAGGGCGCCTTGGCGCATGACTTCAGGCCGCTCGCCGAAGAAGCGTTGAGTGCGCGTGAAAACGGCAATTGGCTCGCCGGCGAAGGCCCACGCAAAGCACATCGTCCCCGGTGGTATCCCGGATTCGGGCGCCGGCCCGGCTATCCCGGTGGTGGCGATCACCACATTCGCATCGCTGTCCCTCAAGGCGCCCAAGGCCATTTCCCAAGCTACTGCTTCGCTGGTCAGGCCGTATCGTTCGATGGTTTCTGCGCTGACCCCCAGCAGCCGCTTCTTGGCGCTGGGTGAGTAGACGACATAGCCGCTTTCCAGCACCTCTCCGGTACCCGGTACCGCCGCCAACAAAGCCACAAGGCAGCCTGCAGTGCACGATTCTGCTGTGCTCAAAATCAGTTTGTTGTTTTTGAGATAGCCGAGGGCGGCCAGTACAGGGTCGTTTTCCATTCCAGAATCGACTCGCTTGTTTTGCGGTGGACGCGAGCCTGGGGTAATTGGTTCATCGCCCCTGTTGCCCGCCCATCTCCTGAAGTGTCACTGACCTGAACTTTGCCCCGTAGATTGGCTTCCCTTGTTCAAAGGCAATGGGAGGAGAGCAACATGAAGAAAGTGAGCGACAGCCAAAAAGAAGGTGCGCAGACAAGGCCGAATGGAGAAGAGGAGCGAGACAACGATGCTCATCGTCCGGATGGATCCACCGGCACATCACATGACTCGACAGCGCAAAAAACGGCCCGTGATCACGATCAGCACAAACGCTGAAACTGCCACGCAAAAAGAGGGTCAGGCTCGCCAGCACGGCGAGCCTCTTTTCACTAGAGGATCGGTTTGCCGCCAGTCACTGCGTAACGTGACCCACTGATATAACTGGCCTCGTCGGAGCCCAGCAGCACGTAGATCGGCGCGACCTCCACCGGTTGACCAGGACGCCCCAGTGGTGTTTTCGAACCGAAGTTCTTGACCGCTTCATCTGGCATGGTGGAAGGAATTAGAGGCGTCCAGATAGGCCCTGGCGCAACGCTGTTGACCCGAATGCCTTTCTTGCCGAGCAGCTGAGCCAAGCCAGCAGTGAAGTTAGCAATGGCCCCCTTGGTCGTGGCATAGGCCAGCAGGCTGGGTGATGGATCGTCGGAATTGACCGAGCTCGTATTGATGATCGAACTGCCCTTGGGCATGGAAGGCAGTGCTGCCTGGCAAATCCTGAAGATCGCGGTGATGTTGGTATCGAAGGTCTTCACCCATTCATCATCGTCGATTTCCTCCAGGGTCTCGTGGGACATCTGGAACGCCGCGTTGTTGACCAGGATGTCGATACGCCCGAACTGGCCGACTGTCTTTTCGACGATGTCGTAGCAGTGCTGTTTCTGCGCCAGATCTCCGGGCAACAGCAGGCATTGACGGCCGGCGGACTCAACCCAGCGTGCGGTTTCTTGCGCGTCTTCATGCTCATTCAGATAAGCGATGGCGACGTCGGCACCTTCACGGGCATAGGCAATCGCTACTGCCCGCCCAATGCCGCTGTCAGCTCCGGTGATGAGTGCGATCTTGCCTTCGAGTCGATTATGGCCGGTATACGACTGCTCACCACAATCCGGGTAGGGCTCCATCTTGCGCTGTGAGCCGGGGACATTCTGAGGTTGCGAAGGGAAGGGTGGGGTGGGGAAGTCTCGCATGGTAGAAGCTCCTGCAGTTGAGAACGTTCATACCGGTTCGAAAGGCCCGACCTTCTTGTGTTGGTTTCAATCTGCGGTTGGTACGACGAGCGGTGCGGGATATCAGTCCGATTGAATTTCATGCTCCATCGCCTGCTCTACCGGACTCAGCTCCAGGCTCATCTCGTCGCTCGGAGCCCAATTCCCGGAGTAGCGAGTGCCTCGAATCATTACCCCAGCGACCCCAGAGCACGAGATCAGCGAGCACAATGCCAGGATGTTTGGCTCTCCCAAGGAACGTCTGGATTTTTACCGGCGTGAGATCCAGTACGAAACCAGCATCCTGGCCAACCGCACGGACGCCTACCTGGCGGCGCAGTCATTCCTGGTCATCGCCTTCGTCTCCTCCATGGGCAACCTCAATCAAGGATGGGGCGAGATGTTCACCCTCATCGTGCCCGCGTTTCTCGCCTTGCTCGGGGTACTCAGTTCGCTCAACGCCTGGCCTGGCATCCGGGCGGCGTACAACATCATCGATCACTGGCAGCTCAAGCAGAGCCACCTGCTTCGCAGCGAGCCGTTGATGGGGTTGGCCTACGACGAATCGCCGCTGTTCTGTGAGGCGGAAACCTCGCGTGCAGGGCATCGAAAGTCATTGCTGTTCTCGCTGCGGACGCCATGGATCTTTCTGGTGTTCTGGGTGCTTTTGGGTAGTTACTCGGTGTACATCCAGCTGGCCTGAACGCGTTTGCGTGCAAACATGGAGGTAACGTTTTGACGACTGAGGCATTACTGACCGAGCTCCTCAACGCCCGAGGGCCGGGCGGACAAGAAGATGAAGTACGGGCCATTTGTCTGCGCGAGCTGCGCCTATTCTGTGATGACACGCACATCGACCCTGCTGGCAATGTGGTGGGGGTGATTCGTGGGGGCCGCACTGGAAGCCCAGAGGCAGCCATACGCGTTATGGCCCATCTCGATGAGATCGCGATGATCGTCAAAAATGTGCTGGAGAACGGCACCCTGGAGGTGCTCGCTCTAGGTGGTTCGCAACCGATAAGCTTCGGCGTGTGCCCTGTCGATATCCTTGGCGATGAACACATCCTGCCGGGTGTATTGTCCTACGGCTCAATGCACAACAGCGGTCGGACTTCTAATGGAAGAGACGTGCTGGCAGGAAATGTTCAGTGGAAAGATGTCTACATCGTCACGCGCAAGAGCCAGTCGGAACTCCAGCAACTTGGCGTTCGGCCTGGTACTCGAGTCGTGCTCAGTCAGCACTGGCGTAAGCCCTTCAAGGTACATGACTGTATTGCCGCTCACTTCCTCGACGACCGAGCTCCGCTGAGCGCTGTCATTCTCTGTGCGAAGCTGCTGAGCGAACGGCGAGAAAAACTGAAGCAGGACGTTTGGTTCGTGCTTACGACGCTGGAGGAAGAGTCGAATGCCGGCGCCATGTATGCAGCTTCCCGGCTGCCCGGCGACACCACAATCGCCGTCGAGGTAGGCCCTGTACTTGAGGAGTATGGCACGGAGCTTTCGGCCAGCCCGATCATCAATACCGGCGACCAGAAGGGATACTACAGCCGCACCGTGGTGCAGGGCCTAATCGCCGCTGGCCTAAAGGCCGGCTTTAAGCCCCAGTCGGCATTGCTCGTCGATTTTGCATCCGATGCAAGCGCGGTGATGAGCGCCGGGATCGATGCCCGGGCTGGTTGCATTGCGATACCGACCGAGAATACCCATGGCTTCGAGATGGTGCTTCTGGAGGGGATTACAGCCTGCGCCGCAACACTGGTCGAATTCATGCTGGATGCCCATCTGTCCGACATTTCAAGAACTGGCTGAACGCCATTGGAGTAGGACGCCCAGAGGTTAAGACAGGCGAAGAAACCTTCGCCCTCGCCTTGGGAGTGTCCTATGCAAAAGTGCCATTGGGTAGCTGCGGTTTCGGTCTTGGGGGTCTCGATAGCGCTGGGCGGTTGCGCCCGCGATCCAGAAAAGCGCTCGGTCTCCGAGCTTGCTGTGATTGGCACCGAAAGTCTTTTGCGCACAGATTCCGACATGCAGAAGCTGCTGAACAAGTTTGCCAGCTTCGATGCCAAGGCCATCGAGAAGACCACTCCTCAGGAGGCTCGTCAGCAGCCGACCATGGCCGCTGCTGTGAAGGACGTGCTGGAAGATCAGAAACGCAGTTCGAGCCCCGAGTCATTGGTGCCCGGCGTCACCACGCGGGAAATCTCGATACCCAGCCCTTCTGGCTCCATGCCGGCCACGGTGTATACGCCGCCAGGCAATGGCCCTCACCCAGCGGTGCTGTTCTTCCACGGCGGCGGCTGGGTGATCGCAGATCGGAAAGTTTACGATGGCGGCGCACGCGGGTTGGCCAAGCAAGCCGATGCCGTGGTGGTATCGGTCGATTACCGTCTGGCGCCAGAGCACAAATTCCCCGCTGCGCATGACGATGCCCTGGCGGCTTACCGTTGGCTGGCGAGAAACGCCGCCTCCGTTGGCGGCGATCCAGAGCGCCTGGCATTGGCCGGCGAAAGCGCAGGCGGCAACCTCGCCGTCGCTACCGCAATTGGCGCCAGAGATGCTGGCCTGACAGCACCCAAACACGTCCTTTCGGTGTATCCGGTTGCGCAGTCGAGCACCGATACCGCTTCCTACCTCAAGTACGCCGATGCCATGCCGCTGAACCGTCCCATGATGCTGTGGTTCATCGGTCAGGTCACCAGCTCGCCTGCGGATGTGCAGGATCCACGTATCAACCTGGTGAAAGCTGACCTGCATGGCTTGCCCCCGGTGACCATCATCAACGCGGAAATCGATCCGCTGCGCGACGATGGCGCCCAGTTGGAACAGGCGCTACGCACAGCCGGTGTGGCGGTAGATCGCAAAGTCTATGACGGCGTGACGCACGAGTTCTTCGGCACTGCCGCCGTCGTGAAGAAGGCTGAGGACGCCCAGGCCTACGCGGGTCAGCGCCTGAAAACTGACCTCGCCAAATAGAGCGCACGCATGCGTTAACGCCAATCAGTGCCCTTGAGGCAGCCGGAGAATCCTGATGAATAACCAACCGGATACACCCGTTGCAATTATGCCGCTGCGCTTCCAACCCTCATTCGAGCAAATTCCGGATGACGAAGCTGAGACGAGCAGGGAGTTGGCTGAAACCCTGCGGCAGATCATGGAAACCACGTTCAAGGACAACGGCCACGCCAACCGGAGTGTCCATTCCAAGGGACACGGATTGCTGCGCGGTCAAGTGACCATCCTCGAAGGACTGCCAGCGGAAATGGCACAAGGTGCCTTTGCCAAGCCCGGTACGCTGCCGGCCTATCTCCGGTTTTCCACCAACCCAGGGGATGTGCTCGATGACAAGGTATCGACCCCGAGGGGCTTGGCACTCAAGATCGTGGGTGTCGAAGGCTCCCGCCTGCCTGGCAGTGAGGGGCAGGTGACCCAGGATTTCGTCACCGAGAATGCCAAAGCCTTCACCTCGGCAACGCCCAAGGCGTTCCTGAAAACGCTGAAGATGCTCGCGAAGACGACGGACAAGGCACCTGGCATGAAGAAGGCACTGTCAGCCGCACTGCGGGGAGTGGAATCGCTGGTCGAATCGGTGGGCGGCGAAAGCGCTACGCTGAAGAGCCTCGGTGGCCATCCCCAGACGCATATTCTGGGCGAGACCTTCACCACGGTGGTGCCGATCCTCTACGGCCCTTATTACGCCAAGCTGGCCATTGTTCCTGTGTCGCCCTCGCTAACCGAGTTGACTGATCTCAAAGTGGAGCTCAAGGGCGACCCGGACGGGCTTCGCCATGCCGTCGAGGCGTTTTTCAGGCAGAACGGCGGCATCTGGGAGCTGCGTGTGCAGCTGGCCACTGACATCGAGAAGATGCCCATCGAGGACGCATCAGTGAAATGGTCGGAAGCGTTGAGCCCCTACGTGACAGTTGCCAGGGTAGAGGTCGAACCACAGGCCGCCTGGGATGATGAAAAGGTACGCGACATCGATGATGGCATGGCATTCAGCCCCTGGCATGGGTTGGCTGCGCATCGTCCCCTGGGAGGCATCATGCGGGTGCGCAGGCCCTCATACGAAATGTCAGCGCAGTTTCGCGCTACGCACAATGGGTGCCCGATTCACGAACCGCGTTGAATTTACGCAGTTGGCACATTTTCCATCCATGAGCGATGTGCATGCCCCCTGGCAATCCAATGGAATTATCTCTTCTACGGCTTGCTCAATAGCGTATGAACTAGGGAGCGGATCTTGTGCCAGCACTTCAATTGTACGTAATCGAGTATGACCTGCACGGTGACCATCGGACGTTCATCATCCGCTTGGAAAAAATGGACAACGCCGTGGCTTGGCACTGGGCCAGTTGCGATGCCGGCGTTGGCATCATCCCAAGATTCAGTCAGCAGAAAATCAAGTTGGTCAGTCGACCGATGGCCGAGCGCTATGGCATCGCTAAGGTGAATTGGCGGCTCGCCGGCGATGGCCCTGAATTCGTAGCGCAACCTATCGATGTCAAAAAATTCTCGGGGATTGCTGAAGGTACTTGAAGCCCGGCGCCCCGATCCATCTGCTTTGAGGTATTGCCATGCAGTCGAAAACCGAAGGCTCCGAAGAAAAAGGGCCAAGCGATGTGCCCTTCATTAACGATCCGGAAAAGCCCACGTCGCCGCCACTCAATGACGCTGATGCAACGGAGGCAGCCGAGGCAGAGGAAGACATCCAAGATGACGGCGAATCCATTTAACCAAGAGGAGCACACGATGGACAATTACCACCTCAGCCCGACATCAGAAGGATGGGAATTGAAGAAAGCCGGTGCTGAACGCGCCTCCAAACGAGCGTCGACGAAGCACGAGCTCGTCAGCGCCCTTGCGGATTTCTTTGATGGCAAGACGGCTTCGGTGAAGATCCATAAAGCGGATGGCACTATCGAAGAGGAACGCACCTACCCACGATCTGCTGATCCGCGCCGAAGTAAAGGTTGAAGACTATAACTGCCTGTGACCTCGGCATTGAGGTCACGGATGCCCTTGGCGTGTTCAGATGGTTGTTGGCCAGCTTTCTCATGGGGAAGCGCATCCGCGCCACCGTAGCAGTGCAGGCGTACCGGATGCTTGTCGATCAGCAGGGCCTGGATACGCCGATTAAGCTTGCCCAGACTTCTCATTCCACACTGGTCAAACTCCTCGGCCAGGCCGGCTATGCGCGCTACGATGAATCCACTGCCCGACGACTGCATGATCTTGGCAACAAGGTAGAAGTGGAACTGGCTGTTCAACTTGAAGCACTGCAGGAAGAATCAAATGCTGAGGGATTCAAGCGCTGGCTACTGAGTTTCGAGGGCGTAGGCCCAAAGACCGTGGAGATTTTCATGCGTGAAGGCTTGGCCCATTTGACGAAGTTGGAAGGCCATTGAGCATGGGTGGCCTTTAGCCCCCATCGACGCATGTCCGGATGAGTGAAACACTCGAAAATCTAACCATGGACTGGAGCAGGTGATGAAGCTCGACATCGAAGGTTTGTCGCTGTCAGGTAAGACGGTAATTGTGGTAGAAGACGATCCAACGCTTCAGACCCTGTTGGTGGACATCCTGATCGAGTTGGGCGCCACCTGCGATGCGTTCGATAACTCAGAAGATGCCTTGATTCACTTGATGGGACTCAAGAGCGACTGCTCGTTGATCGTTGTCGACCACGGTGTTCCCGGAAGCATCAAAGGTATGGAGTTCATCTCCATGGCACACGAAAGGTGGCCTGGATTACCCGCCATTCTGACCTCTGGCTACCAGCTTGATGCTTCTCAAGTCACACCACCCGTTACCTACCTCTTCAAACCGTGGTCGATAGACGAGCTCGCTCAAGCTATTAGCCAGGCGCTTCACCCTGCAAATTTACCTTCAACTCTCCCGCCGCTCGACCAACAAGGACTCTAGCGCTGCAGGTTATCCCGAGCACCATCGTCCGTGTGATGCTCAGCAGGCGCCTGATGGTGGGGATCACATTCGCTGCCCATCGCCTGATATTCCTTGCGAAGTTTATGGATTTCCCGGTTATCGAGCGCTTCGAGATCCAATACCGACTGCTCCGCAGATTTCGTAGCGCGGATCAGTTCGTCGAGCTTCACGTGGATGATGTCGTTGTCCCGGTTCTGGGTGTTCTGGATCAGGAAAACCATCAGGAATGTGATGATGGTGGTCGACGTGTTGACGATAAGTTGCCAGGTATCGTTGTAGTGAAACCAGGGCCCAGAGGCAGCCCACATGGCGATCAACACCACGGCGATCAAAAAGGTGCTCGGCTTACCGGCGTGGTTGGCGAGCCATTGGCAGAACTGGGCGAATTTCATGACGTAATCTCCACTGCGATCTATAGGGTTTGACCGCAGTGAAGGGCTGAAATCTTTTTTTACATTTACCTCAGGTATTGGGTGAACCCACTAAGCGCAGCGGAACGACGTGGCGTGCCGGAAAGTCAAAAAAATACTCGAAAACTTTCCCAAGGCCTCTGCGCAGATGACCTTCATCGTCTGGTTCGCCATGCTGGGCGCAGTTTTGCTGCTGCTCGCACTCTCATCCTCCTACCTGCGCTGGATCCCTGTGACCTCGTCTGTAGTGTGCCTTGCCCTGGGTATCGGCCTGGGTGCATCGGGGCTAGGTTTTCTTCAGCTGGACGTGAGCAAGTCGAGCGGGTGGATGGAGCACCTTACAGAAGTCGCGGTGTTGTTTTCGCTGTTCTTCAGTGGCTTGAAATTGCGCCTGCCCTTGCACGATCGCCGATGGTGTAGCGCCTTTTTCCTAGCGGGGCCGGTGATGGTGATCTGCATCGGTGGAGTAATGCTGGTGCTGCATTACGGCCTGCACTTGGGGTGGGGAGTCTCGCTAATGATCGGGGCGATCCTCGCACCCACTGACCCCGTGCTCGCAACCCTGGTGCAGGTGGTTGATGCCCAAGACGATGATATTGTCCGTTTCAGCTTGTCAGGTGAGGCAGGGCTCAACGATGGCGTGGCATTTCCTTTCGTCATGCTTGGACTGTTCCTGCAACAGGACAATGGCCAGGCCTGGTTCAGTGACTGGTTGCTCAAGGACATGCTGTGGGCAGTAACCGCAGGCCTGTTGCTTGGCTACTGGATGGGGCGCGGCTTGGGCAAGCTCACGCTGTTCTTGCGTCTGCGCAACGACGACAGCACCGTCTCGCCCAATGACTATCTGGCCCTTGCCCTGATTGCGTTGGCATACGTGAGCGCCGAGTCGATACAGGCCTATGGGTTCCTCGCGGTGTTCGCTGCGGGCCTCGGTTTACGGCAGGCGGAGGTGCAGACCGCCAATAGCCCGGAAGAGCCGGCTGCTGAACATCTGGTACAGCCTGTGGTTGGTCACCAGCACGTGGCGCCGGAGCTAGCCGTCAAAGGCGATGTGAAAGGGCTCGACGACTCGCAGGTCGCAGCGGGGATCATGTTGGGTGACATGTTGGCTTTCGGTAGCCTGATTGAACGGGCAATGGAAGTGTTTCTGGTGACCCTGCTCGGGGTAGTGCTCATTGAGCATTGGGACTGGCGGGCAGTGCTGGTTGCCGGCGCTTTGTTTTTTGTCATTCGCCCCATCAGCATCCTGCTGTTCCCGGCTCGAGGCATGCTGGATATCCGTCAGCGAGGGCTTTTAGGGTGGTTTGGAATCCGAGGCATCGGCAGCTTCTACTACCTGTTCTATACCCTGAATCATGGGCTGCTTCCCACCTTGGCCGAGCAGAGCATCAATCTGGTGCTGTCAGTGGTGGCGTTAAGCATCGTGCTGCATGGGTTGAGTGTCCAGCCGCTGCTTGCCAGATACGAAGCATGGAAGGAGAAGGTTCCCTGATGGCTGTTCAACAGAAAAGTGCCAGGGCAGCTATTGCCCTGGCACTGAATCACCGCCAGTTAGCGGTTCTCGCTACCGCGACCGCCGCCGTGGCTGTTTTGCCCGCCTTTACGGCCCGCCTCGGAGGCACGCTCACGGTCGTTGGCAAAGTTGCCGCCTGAGCTCTGCCCGCCTTTGCGACCTGCATCCGACGCTTTCTCCCGATCATTGGCGAAATTGCCAGGATTGTTCTGAGCAGTACCACCTTGATGGCCACGATTGGTTTGGTTGTTAGCCATGATCTTTCACCTCATGTCGTCACACAGGAAAGTCTGTGTTCAACTCGGACGTCCTCGGGCGGGGTGTTGACTCAGTGGGTTTTGGCCAAGGCCGACGGATTGCGCGAAAGAACCGGTGCAGGCGTGTGTGGCGTCCTTAAGCTTTGTTCGCGAACGTTTGGGGAGGATCAAGCTCGCATCCCGTCTGCAGACGCCGAATTTTCAGCCTCCGCCGGCGTGGTTAAGCTGAGTGCAGAGCAGTTCCTGGAGCTGGGTTATTGGCCACGGCTTAGGAAGGAACCGGGCACCTGGCGGCAACACTCTCCCTGCAAATTCGAAGTATCCGCTCATGACAATGATGCGCGTCTTAGGTTTTTGCTGGCTTGCCATCCATGCAAGATCAACCCCATTGAGTAAACCAGGCGTTTGCACATCCGTTATCAGCAGCGTCCAATCTTGCTTCGTCAACGCCTCATTGCCGACATCGGCAGTCGCCACCGCTGTCACCATGGCCCCCCATTCTTCCAGGTAC
Organism: Pseudomonas sp. UBA6699; assembly: GCF_002454615.1. NCBI lineage: Bacteria > Pseudomonadati > Pseudomonadota > Gammaproteobacteria > Pseudomonadales > Pseudomonadaceae > Pseudomonas > Pseudomonas sp. UBA6699. Next base: position 4,656 of record NZ_DKJF01000100.1, on the reverse strand, counting down.
AGGGTCAAAAGCTCTCGAATCATGGGTTCGTCCTCAACGATGAGAACGGTTGGGCGGGTTATTTTGGAAACGCAACGCAGCTCTTTCATAGGGGTACTCGGACATGCGGCTGCAGGAAGGGAGGGACATCCAAGTCTGCTTGCTTTCTTCCAGCAAGACGTAGCAGCGCGCCATCACTACGACATCGCCAGCGTTCAAGAAATTCACTCCAACTTGAGGCAGTGCCATCCATTCCCATCCGTGAGCGGATCTATAACGGGGGCGACCATCTGGACGCATCCATGCCGCTGACACCGCCCTACTGAACCTCTGCAGTCTGCGTGACTCAACCCTCCATCAGCCTATGAGGCCTCCTGATGCGAACGCTCGAGAAAAACCTGTCTGCCGCCCAATTGCTGAAGCTCAATTGTTTGGCGGTTTGGTATCGGGTGCTTGAAGACAGGGCATTGCGCATGGCGTCGCCTGACGACTATCACGAGGAATTGCTTCGCCAAGCCGATGAGAAGGATCGTCAAGGGATTATCTGCTGGCAGGAATGGCGCGATCTTCGTCTGGAGGCTGACGCTGCTTACCTGCGAGCGGTAGCAGGGGAGGACTATCGCCCAGTTAAACCCACGAGCTCGTCAGCAGAGTAGGGATCGAACGTGATCTCGCCATGAAACCACGCTCATTCCTCTGTAAGCAGACCTTCTCTATCTATCCCCGCGTCGTGAATGTGTGAGTGTAAAACCCACAAGGATTCCCAGCGCCGCTGCGCCAATCAGCAGCGGCGTTTTGTCTTTTGGCTTCCGCCAGCCTCCGTCGATACCCCGCCTGCCACTTGGAGGCTCATAGAGGTTGCCTGATGATGCTTCGGCCATGGGGCTACGAGTTATCCCCCAACGCGTCAGCCTCCCTGACAACAGAGGCAGCCCTGGTATCAGGTAGCTGGCCAAATGCGCGAGGCGCGCCGCAGCGCCAACCGTGGTGTGAGCACGAGGCGAGATTGCGCAGGCCACCATAGCCTTCGCCACCCTTTCGGGATCGTATACGGGGCCTGGCGGTGTCAGCGCATGCCCGGTGTAGTTACCGCCGTCTCGGAAGCCTGGTGTGTCCATGACTGCTGGATAGATATCGCACACATGGATGTCGGGAAATTCAGTCAATTCGCCCCGTAATGCCTCGGTCAGTCCACGCAAGCCGAATTTGCTCGCCGAATAAGCGGCTGCATAGGGTTGGGCCAGCCAGCTGCCCAGCGACAGCGTGTTGATCAGAATGCCGCTGCCCTGCGCCTTGAAGAAGGGAAGGGCGACGTAGGCCCCCCGCAGGTAACCGATCAGGTCGGTCTGGATGACCTGTTCGTGTGCCTCCAGTGGGGTGTCCTCGAAGTTGCCGACCGCGCCAACCCCGGCATTGTTGACCCAGACATCGATTCGCCCATGTCCAAAGTCTGCGGCCTGAGCGGCAAGCGCTTGAACCTGGTCGCTGTGGGTGACGTCGGTCGTGATCGCTATGGCATCCGTACCACAATCGGTGCATTCATCCAGGACGTCGAACAACGCCTCTTCGTCGCGTGCGGCGAGTACCAGGCGAGCACCTTTGCACGCAAAGGCATGCGCGGCGGCTCGGCCTATGCCGCTGGATGCGCCGGTGATGACCACGACCTTGCCGCGCAGATGCCCTTTGAGCGGAGCGCCACGGTCAGGCGCTTCTCGTTTCGCACTCGAGGCGCTGGGGTCAAGGGGGGCAACGGTTTCGCTGGCTTCGATCCGCGAGAGCTCAAGAGAGGTGCCATCGATCAGGGTCAACGTCAGCCCTTCGACCGTGCCTGCCTCCCGGTTTGGAAATACGGGCTCACCTTCGGCATCCAGGCTGTCGTAGATGAAGCGCGTGCCTTCGAGCCAGCCCACGGCGGTGAGAAGCTCAGGGCCCAGGTAATATTTCCCGTCTTGAAAGAAGCCTGGAAACTGATGAGCGCGCTCCACGTTTTCCACGCGGTAGCGTTCGCCTGATTTCATGCCTGTCGCTTGATCGATCATGTTCAAACCCCTGTAGGTGGCGCTGGAAAATGTCAGCCTTTGCTGTGCTCGTCGGAAGTGGGCCCAGTGCCTCGCTTGATGCCTCGCGGGCCGGCAACGCCCCAAATACCCAGGCCAACCAGCGGTAGCGCGAGGATCAGCAGGGCCCAGGCAGCTTTGACAGCATCGCTTTTGTCACTTCTGAACACGCTGACGATGGCCCACAGATCGATGAGTAAGAGAATTGCCGCCACGGCAATCCAGAAGTAGCTGGCGAGACCGTTCATGTGCTTGCCTCCTTTACACGTAGTCAGGGCCCAAGGTGCCCGCTGCCGCGCCTGGCACGAGGATGACCTTGCGGCAGTTGTCCTGCTTCTGATCGAACATCTTGTAGCCCATGGCCGCTTCTTCGAGGGCCAGGCGGTGGGTGACGATCAGCTCTGGTTGCAGGCGTCCTGCTTCGATGTGTTCAAGAAGTTCAGGCAAGTATTTCTGCACATGGGTCTGGCCCATCTTGAAGGTGAGGCCCTTGTCGAAGGCATCGCCGAACATAAAGGCGTGGATGAAGCCGGCGTAGACCCCCGGCACACTGACAACGCCGCCGCGACGCACCGCAGCAATGCTCTGGCGCAGCGCCTTGCCACTGCTGCCTTCGATCTTCAGCGCCGTCATCACCGTTTCGGCAGTGCTGCCCTTGGCCTCGAAACCGACCGCATCAATCACCGCATCGACGCCGCGCATGCCTGGCGTCTGGCGGATGATGCTGTCGGCGGGATCGTCGTCTTGCTCGAAGTTGATCGGTATGACCCCGTAGGCCTCTTGTGCGTAGGCCAGGCGATAATCGTTGTCGTCGATCATGAAGATGGTCTGAGCGCCGAGCATTCGCGCACAGGCGGCGCTCAGCAAGCCCACTGGCCCGGCACCATAAATCGCCAGCGATGAGCCCTGGCCAATCTCGGCATTGATGACCGCCTGCCAGGCGGTTGGCAGAATGTCCGAGAGGAACAGCACCTTGTCATCGGCCAGCTCGGTGGGCACTTTGAACGGGCCGACGTTGCCCTTGGGCACCCTCACGTAATCCGCTTGGCCGCCTGGGATACCGCCATAGAGATGGCTGTATCCGAACAGCGCGGCGCCCGGGGGAATGCCCTTCTTGTTGATGATCGCACCACGACCTGTGTTGGTGGTTTCACAGGCAGCGAACAGGTCGTGCTGGCAGAAGAAACAGCTGCCGCAAGCGATCACGAAGGGAATCACTACGCGGTCGCCGACCTGCAGATTGGTGACGGCACTGCCGGTATCTTCGACGATGCCCATGAATTCATGACCGAAGATATCGCCCGCTTCGGTTTCTGGAATTTTGCCTCGGTAGAGGTGCAAGTCAGAGCCACAAATGGCCGTGGCGGTGACCCTCAGGATGATGTCGTCTTTCTGCTCAATGATGGGATCGGGGACGTTATCGACCCTGACGTCGTGTGCTCCGTGGTAGGTCAGTGCTCTCATGAATGTCAGCTCCTGCAGCCGCGTATTTCGTGATAGGTATGCAGGGGAAGCCATGGCGGACAGCAAAGTTCAGACCAACAAGGCAGGCGGTACTGATTCCCTGCCTATCCGAAAGTTGGCTGAACCATTCGGATCACATCGATATCAGAGCGATCTAAATGGAGGTGCTGGGACGTATCGATGGCCATCCATCATAACCGGCTGTTCGCAAGTGCTAGCTGAGAGAATCCCACGCTCGGGGGCTCCAACCGTTCCGCTATAAAGCTAAAGGGGGGTGGCATGCGAATACGTGGTGATGTCTTCTGGAAATGGGCTGACCCCGCGCTTGCCCACCGCAGTCATGATGAAACGCTGGACGACGGAACCGCTATAGAAGTCCAGACGAGGTTGTCACGAACCGGAGCCACCCAGGTTTTTATCGGGGTTTATGCCGCGAGTGGAATGCCCCTTCACGAAGAGGCATTTGCTGCCATGCCGGGCGAATCGATGAATCGTGCGCTGGCTTGGGGGATAGGACGGGCCAAAAGCATTGCCAATGAGCCAAATAGGAAAGCCATTAAGCGACCGCCATTCAGTACGATGGGGGAGTAGGCAAAGCCCAGCCAAAGCCAGAAAATTTCTCCTTGTACCAATACTTTTCTTGGGACGGGCAAGTTTTCTGATCGATACTCATCAGTGCTGCTGCCCATCGAGCATCAAGCTCCTTGGCTGATTCACGCTATTCGTTAGCGGTGATTATTCCTTCTCGTCTTAGCAGGTCTACGTTTGTTGGCTTGACTGAGGTTTGGGTGATCTCCTGGATCGTGAACCAGCGACACTCCACTATCTCGTGCGAAGGTCGAGGCATCATGCTGGCCGGAGCGGCCATTCGGTACAGCCAGTGCTCTTCCGCTTGGAGCACGTGATGCCCCAAAAACTGAGCGTCAGTCAGTTCTAGGCACGTTTCTTCCTGTAGCTCACGACGTGCCGCTTCAAGCTGCGTTTCGCCAGGATCGATTTTCCCGCCAGGGAGTGACCACTCAGGCGCCTCCTTGCGTACAAGCAATACCTTTCCTGCCTGCAGGCAGATGACGGTGGAATGTGTCGGCGCTGATTGAACATTGACCCACCCTGCCGATTGAACCATGACCCAGGGCTGCTTGCCGATTTAGACCCC
>NZ_DKJF01000108.1:0-20310 GCF_002454615.1 Pseudomonas sp. UBA6699 | reverse complement strand
AGAGGGCGTCAACCTTTAATTTCATTTATTTGAAATAGTCCAGGCGAAGGCTGTTTTGAGGCCGCGAAGTGTTCGCCACAACATTTTCAGCGCCTGTGAGATCGAGCGCCGCGCGGGCGGCGCTCGATCTCACAGGCGCTGGATGTGTTGCGGCGTACGCCTCCCAACCCCACCACTATCTATAGACAGGCCCATTGCCCAACCTGAACCCAACTCACCCCCCCCTACCGCCTGACCAACCCAGCCAACCTCCGCGAAACCGCCGGAACCCTCAGCCCCATCAACACAACCCCAACAAACGCATAAACCGCCCACTCCCGCAGATCCGAACGCACGATCCACAAGAAATGCAGCAACCCCAACCCCAACACCGCATACACCAACCTGTGCAGCTTCTTCCACCGCGCCCCAAGCCGCCGCTGGCTATACCGGTTCGAGGTAACCGCCAACGCCAACAACCCAAGAAACCCCAGCGCCCCGACAATAATGTAAGGCCGCTTGCGCAGCTCCACCGCCAACTGCCCCCAATCCAGCCCGAGAATAAAGAACAGGTAACAGAGAATGTGCAGCACGATATACGCAAACACCCATAACCCCAGCTGCCGCCGCACCACGATCCAACCCGACCACCCCGTCAGCTTCTGCAGCGGCGTCATGCTCAAGGTCACCAGCAGGAAGATCAGCGCGCCAAGCCCCAACCGGTCCATCATGATCTTGCCCGGGTCAGGCCCCAGCAACCCCGTAGCCGCTTCGTACAACCACCAGGCAGGAAACAGGCAGCCCACAATAAAGATCGCCAGACGAAACCAGGGATAGCGCATCAGTAGTTCTTCCGCAGGTCGAGCCCGGCATAGAGCGAGGCCACTTCGTCGGCATAGCCATTGAACATTTGCGTCTCCCGCACATTGGGACTGAAAAGCCCGCTAGGCAGCCGCCGCTCCCGCGCCTGGCTCCAGCGCGGGTGATCGACAGTGGGGTTCACATTGGCGTAGAACCCATATTCATCGGGTGCCAGGCCCTGCCAGGTAGTTCCGGGCTGCTCGGCCACCAGGCTGATGCGCACGATCGACTTGATGCTCTTGAAACCATACTTCCACGGCACCACCAGCCGCAGCGGTGCACCATTCTGGTTGGGCAACTCGCGGCCATACATGCCTACCGCAAGAACCGCCAAGGGGTGCATCGCTTCGTCCAGCCGCAGCCCTTCTCTATAAGGCCAGTCAATCAGCGCAAAGCCCGAGCGTTGGCCAGGCATATGCTCCGGGTCTTTCAGCGTTTCGAAACGCACGTACCGGGCCTTCGACGTCGGCTCGACCTGCTTCAGTACCTGAGCCAATGGGAACCCCAGCCACGGAATGACCATCGACCAGGCCTCTACACAACGCAGCCGGTAGATGCGCTCTTCAAGTTGGTAGGGTTTGACGAAGTCTTCCAGGGCATAGCGCCCAGGCTTGCCGACTTCACCATCCACCACAACCGACCAAGGTTCGGTTTTCAGGCTGTCGCCATTGGCCGCCGGGTCGCCCTTGTCGGGGCCGAACTCATAGAAGTTGTTGTAGTGGGTAGCGTCTTTGAACGGCGTGATCGCCTCCCCTTTGGCCGTGACTGCCTGCCACTGCGTGGCACCGAGCTTTTCCGTGAACCAGCCAGGCGCCTTGCCCGGCTCGACATCGGCATAACGGCTGGCCTCGGCCGAACGACCAACACCGGGCAATGCGCCCAGGGCCAGGCCGGCCAACGAGCCACCCAACAAGGTACGACGGGACAGGTAAATGCCTTCGGGGGTGATCTCCGATGCCTTGCACTCGGACGACCTGGGAAGCTTGATGAGCATGAGCGGCTCCATAGCACTGGGTAACGGACGTACCAGTAAGACTATGGAGCCGGCGGGTTATTCCAGCGTTAAGCGTTTTTTACGCTTTACGGCGGCGCGACTTGAGCAGGAACTGGATAGGCCCCGAAGCCGCGTAGGCGAGGAAGATCAGCAGCAGGATACGCGGCGGGTCGCTGAACACCACGGCAAACACCAGCACCACGGCAAGGATGGCCACAAATGGCACACGGCCCTTGAGGTCCAGCTCCTTGAAGCTGTTGTACTTGATGTTACTGACCATCAGCATGCCTGCAGCCGCCACCAACAGCGCCACCAGGAACGACAGCTTGGAGCCCTGAATACCGTAGTCGCTGAACGCCCACACGGTGCCGGCCACAACACCCGCGGCAGCCGGGCTGGCCAGGCCGATGAAGTAGCGCTTGTCGGCGGTGCCGACCTGGGTGTTGAAGCGTGCCAGGCGCAGCGCGGCGCCGGCAACATAGATGAAGGCGACCATCCAGCCAACCTTGCCCATGTCACCCAACGCCCAGCCGAAGGCCAGCAAGGCCGGGGCCACACCGAAGGCGACCATGTCCGACAGCGAGTCATACTCGGCGCCGAACGCGCTTTGGGTATTGGTCATGCGCGCGACACGGCCGTCGAGGCCATCGAGCACCATGGCCACGAAGATGGCAATGGCGGCAAACGCGAAATACTTGCTCGCTTCACGCGGGTCGCCAGCGCTCAGGGCGCTCTGTGCGCTCATCGAGCTGATGATGGAATAAAAGCCGGCAAACAGGTTGGCGGTGGTGAACAGGTTGGGCAGCAGGTAGATGCCGCGGTGGCGCACCTTGCGACCTTCGGCGTCATGGCCTTCTTCAACGTGCTCATCGACCGGTAGCAGGCTTTCGGCGTCGGAGGGCTTGTTCGGCTCTTCGGGACGTTCGCTCATGGAGGGTACCTTGCAACAGGATGGAAAATGTTCGACACGGGCCCGCGAAACAGGTTCTGACGGCAGGCCACTGGTCTGCTTTATACCAGATGCTGACTGCCAGAACGAAAAAACGCGGCCGAAGCCGCGTTTTTCATGTTGCGATGCTACTTAGTTCTTGGCTTTGTCGACGATCTTGTTCGCCGAAATCCAAGGCATCATCGAGCGCAGTTGCTCACCGATGATCTCGATGCCGTGCGAAGCGTTGTTACGACGCTTGGCGGTCATCGATGGGTAGTTGGTGGCGCCTTCGGAGATGAACATCTTCGCGTACTCGCCGTCCTGGATGCGCTTCAGTGCGTTGCGCATGGCCTTGCGGGATTCTTCGTTGATGACTTCTGGGCCGGTGACGTACTCACCGTACTCTGCGTTGTTGGAGATCGAGTAGTTCATGTTGGCGATACCGCCTTCGTACATGAGGTCAACGATCAACTTCAGCTCGTGCAGGCATTCGAAGTAGGCCATTTCCGGCGCGTAGCCAGCTTCAACCAGGGTTTCGAAACCGGCTTTGACCAGCTCTACGGTACCACCGCACAGGACGGCCTGCTCACCGAACAGGTCGGTTTCGGTCTCGTCCTTGAAGGTGGTTTCGATGATGCCGGTACGGCCACCACCCACGCCAGCGGCGTAGGACAGGGCGACGTTCTTGGCGTTGCCCGAAGCGTCCTGGTAGATCGCGATCAGGTCAGGGATACCACCGCCCTTGACGAACTCGGAGCGCACGGTGTGGCCTGGCGCTTTCGGCGCGATCATGATCACGTCCAGGTCGGCGCGCGGCACAACCTGGTTGTAGTGGATCGAGAAACCGTGGGAGAAGGCCAGGGTAGCGCCCTTCTTGATGTTCGGCTCGATTTCGTTCTTGTACAGCGTGCCCTGGAACTCGTCCGGGGTCAGGATCATCACCAGGTCAGCCGCAGCGACAGCGGTAGCAACATCGGCAACTTTCAGGCCGTGGGCTTCAGCCTTGGCAACGGTAGCCGAACCTTTACGCAGACCGACGGTAACGTCTACACCGGAGTCCTTCAGGTTGCACGCCTGAGCGTGGCCCTGGGAGCCGTAACCGATGATGGCGACTTTCTTGCCCTGGATGATGGAAAGGTCGCAGTCTTTATCGTAGAAAACTTTCATGAAAATACCCCTGGTTATATCTCGGCCCCCTGCGGAGCCATCGCTAATTTTTAAATTCAGATGCTGAGCACTTTGTCGCCACGGGCAATGCCGGTAACGCCGCTGCGCACGGTTTCGAGAATCGATGCGGTGCCGATGGCCTGGATGAAGCTGTCCAGTTTGTCGCTGGTACCGCTCAGTTGTACGGTGTACACGCTGGCAGTCACATCGACGATCTGGCCACGGAAGATATCCGTGGTGCGCTTGATCTCGGCGCGCTGGGCACCGGTGGCCTTGACCTTGACCAGCATCAGCTCGCGCTCGATGTGGGCGCTTTCCGACAGGTCGACGAGCTTGACCACTTCGACCAGCTTGTTCAGGTTCTTGGTGATCTGTTCGATCACTTCGTCATGGCCAACGGTGGTCAGCGTCAGACGCGACAGGGTCGGGTCTTCGGTCGGCGCCACGGTCAGGCTTTCAATGTTGTAGTTGCGCTGGGAGAACAGGCCGACCACACGGGACAAAGCACCGGGTTCGTTTTCCAGCAGCAGGGAAATGATATGCCGCATATCAGGTACGCTCCGTCTTGCTCAGCCACATGTCACGCATCGAGCCATCCTTGATCTGCATCGGATAGACGTGCTCACTGCGGTCAACCGCGATGTCGATGAATACCAGGCGGTCCTTCATCGCAAACGCTTCTTCCAGCATCGGCTTGAGGTCCTTCAGGCTGGTGATGCGGATACCCACATGGCCATAGGCCTCGGCCAGCTTGATGAAGTCAGGCAGCGACTCGACATACGAGTGCGAGTGACGACCGTTGTAGGCCATGTCCTGCCATTGGCGGACCATGCCCAACACCCCGTTGTTCAGGTTGACGATCTTCACCGGCAGGCCGTACTGCATGCAGGTGGACAGCTCCTGGATGTTCATCTGGATGCTGCCTTCGCCGGTCACGCAGGCCACGTCCTGGTCCGGGAAGTTGAGCTTGATGCCCATCGCCGCCGGGAAGCCGAAGCCCATGGTGCCCAGGCCACCGGAGTTGATCCAGCGGTTCGGCTTGTTGAAACGGTAGTACTGCGCCGCGAACATCTGGTGCTGACCTACGTCGGAGGTGACGAAGGCATCGCCTTTGGTCACTTCGCACAGGGTCTCGATGACTTTCTGCGGCTTGATGACATTGCCGTCGCCCTTGTCGTAAGGGAACAGCTCACCATTGCCACGCCACTCGTCGATCTGCTTCCACCAGGCATCCAGCGCGGCCTTGTCGGGCTGCTCGCCGATTTCCTTGAGGATGCCGAGCATTTCGCTGAGCACGCTGTCGACCGGGCCAACGATAGGTACATCGGCTTTGATCATCTTCGAGATCGACGCCGGGTCGATATCGACATGGATGATCTTGGCATTCGGGCAGAACTTGGCCGGGCCGTTGACCACGCGGTCGTCGAAACGCGCACCGACGGCGAAGATCACGTCGGCATTGTGCATGGCCATGTTGGCGGTGTAGCTGCCGTGCATGCCGAGCATGCCGAGGAACTGGCGATCAGTACCCGGGAAGCCGCCCAACCCCATGAGGGTGTTGGTGACAGGCAGGTTCAGCGACTTGGCGATTTCGGTCAGCGCTTCGGAGCCACCGCCCAGGATCACACCGCCACCGGCGTAGACGATTGGGCGCTTGGCAGCCAGCAGCATCTCGGCCGCCTTGCGGATCTGGCCGGAGTGGCCACGGACCGCTGGGCTGTACGAGCGCAGCTTGACCTTTTTCGGGTAGACGTATTCGAACTTTTCAGCCGGGTTGGTCATGTCTTTTGGAATGTCGACCACGACTGGACCTGGGCGACCGGATTGCGCCAGGTAGAACGCCTTTTTCAGAATTTCAGGGATCTCGGTCGGGTGCTTGATCATGAAGCTGTGCTTCACGATCGGCCGCGAGATACCGATCATGTCGGTTTCCTGGAAGGCATCGGTACCTACCATGGTGCTAGGTACCTGGCCGGACAGGATGACCATCGGAATCGAGTCCATGTAGGCGGTAGCAATACCGGTGATGGCATTGGTCGCGCCCGGGCCGGAGGTTACCAGCACCACACCGGCCTTGCCGGTGGCGCGGGCGTAGCCGTCCGCCATATGGGTTGCCGCCTGTTCGTGACGAACCAGGATGTGTTCCACTTCCGGTTCTTTGAACAGCGCGTCGTAAACATGCAGGAGAGCACCACCAGGGTACCCGTAGATGTGCTTAACGCCTTCGTCACGCAAGAAGCGGACGACCATCTCAGCGCCAGATAAAAGCTCCACGTTGTTCACCTCTAAAACGCCAGAATACCGCCCCTTCAGGACGGGTCTTAATAGGTTTACTGCCAAGCAGAGCATGAGCGAACGTCAGCACTGACTGAGCAAGTATTGGGAGCGCCCCAGAGTGTTGCGGGGTTTTCCCACCCAGCGCGAGGTAACGCGTTGCGGGGTGTAACAGGTCGGCGCGGGTGTGCGCCTCATGATCTGCTTAGCGGGTCTGCTTCTGGCAGTCCCTCTAAAGCGGAAGTTGGATTCTTGTGATTCGGCGCGCACAAGTCAAGAAAAATTATTGCCAATTTTTCCCCGAGATGAATTCTTGCAACCACTAAAAATCGCTTCAGCAGCAGAATTAATAAGATTTCCATAAAAAAGGGCCACAATCTGCGGCCCTTGACGAAAAAACTGAAGAAATCAGGCAGAAGGAGCGATCAATTGGTCAAAAGCTGCCAACAGCCGGCGCAGCTCACGACTTTGCTCCGGCCGGTCGGCAAACACCGTTTCGGCCATGACCAGGATGCTGGAGGCATTTGGCAGCGGCTGGCCGAGCTCGATGATGATCTTCATGCGTTGCAGGAAGATCCATTGCAGCCATTGCTCGAAACGCAAGGTATCGACGGCGAAGGGCACCGTGCTGGCCAGCGCCTCGTCGCTCGGTGGCTCGTGCTCCCACCAGCCTTGCACCTGCAGCTCACGCTCGATCAGCAGCAGGTGGTCGGCGATGTCCAGAATACGTTGCTCGATCATCAGGAACTGACCCGCGCTTTTTGCCGGGCCAAGGCGGCGCCAGCGCTATCGCCCTGTTTTTCACGGGCCTGTGCGATGGTGTTCCACAGTTCGGCCTGCAGGCTGGGGCGGCCGTTGGCGTAGGTCAGGGCGCGACGCGCCAGCTGCTCGGCCTGCGGGGCATCGCCTTGCGACAAACGCACCTGGGCCAGGCGGTAGAGCACCTGCGGTTCGCGCGGGGCAATGCGCTGGGCACGCTCCAGGCTGGAAGCAGCGCCGTTGAAATCGCCACTGCCCTGCTGGGTGGTGGCGGTGGTTAGCAGTGCCAGTACTGGGCCGTCCAGTTGCTCGTCAGCCGCCAGGCCACCTGCAGCCGTGTTGCTGCGCGGAATACCGGTGGGGGCACTGGTGCTTTGTGGGGCGCTGTTCATCGCCGCGATATCGAACGGTTCGTCGGCGATCGGGTTGGGGTTGGTGGTCATGGGCGCCGACGTGGCCGGCCCGGTAGTGATCGGCCCCGGCGTGATCGGCGCGGTGCTGATCGGCGCCGCGCCATTGGCCGCTGGGAAGGTCTGGATGCCCGAAGCGCCTGCGCCCTGCGGGATCATCACGGTGACGCCGGAATCCTCAGGCATTGTTTGCGCTTGCGCGGTGCCAGCATTGTAACCACCCGCCGGGCGGTTGGCAGACACGCGCTCGCTGTTCGACACGCGGGTGCTCGAATCGACCACCGGAATATTGCCGCGTGGGACGCTGGAGCACCCCTGGAGCACAGCCAGCGCCGTCACGGCAGGAAACAGCCACTTGTTCACGTCACACCTCATCAATGCAGCCTGCGCTTAATTCATCCAGCCCTTGACCCAGTCCATGACCGATTCAGCTGGATTCTGCTCGCCGCCACAGGTTGCGCCAGCGGGCGGTTCACTGCCGCGAATATACGGCATCTGTACCGCTCCCGGACAGCTGCCGTCAGACCCTTGGCCGCTGTAGGGGTCGATCCAGGCCTGTACCACGTTGTCCGGTTGCGGCATGTCCAGCGGCAGCGGGTCGGCCTTCTTCATGAAGCTGGTCCATACCTGCAGGGCACCGGTGGCGCCGGTGAACGGTGTTTTCCCGTTATCGTCGCGGCCCATCCACACTACCGCCAGCAAATCCTGGCTGAAACCAGAGAACCAGCTGTCGCGCGAGTCGTTGCTGGTACCGGTCTTGCCCGCCAGGGTCAACGAGCGCGGCAAGGTGTTGTACACCGAGCGCCCGGTACCTTCACGCATCACTCGCTGCATGGCGTTCTGCACCAGGTAGATGGCACCCGGGTCGAAGGTTTGCTGGATCTGGAACGGGTAGCGCTTGAGCGGTTCACCCTCGGCGGTAAGCACGCTGCGAATACCGCGCATCGGCGTGTTGAAGCCACCATTGGCAATGGTCTGGTACATGGTCGCGACCTGCATCGGCGACATGCCGCCAGCCCCCAGCAGCATGGCCGGGAAGGCTGGCCAGTCGACATTCACCCCCAGCCGGCCGATGGTCTTGATCACGTTTGGCACCCCCACTTCCAGGCCGATCTTGGCAGTGGACAGGTTGTAGGAATTGGCCAGCCCCTGGTACAGGTAGATCGTGCCGTGCGGGCGGCGGTCATAGTTTTGTGGGCGCCAGACCTGGCCGTCGCCCCCTTTGACCGAAAACGGCTCATCCTGCACCCAGCTGGTCAGGGTGTACTTGCTCGGCTGCTCCAGCGCGGTCAGGTAGACAGCCGGCTTGACCAGCGAGCCGATCGGCCGCGAGGCATCGATGGCGCGGTTGAAGCCGGCGAAACCTGCCTGGCGGCTGCCGATCAGGGCCTGTACCTCACCGGTTTCCGGGTTGGTCACGACCATCGCCGATTCGACCTCGTCCGCCCCTTTGCGCCCGGCCAGGCGCTTGAACGTCTCGCTCATCGAGGCTTCGGCCTTCATCTGCAGGATCGGGTCGAAGCTGGTAAAGATACGCAAGCCTTCCTCGGTCAAGTCTTCATCGCGGTAGTCCTGGCGCAACTGCCGCTTGACCAGGTCGAGGAAGGCCGGGAACGAGCTGTCGGCCAGGCTGCCACGTTTGGTCACGCCCAGCGGCATCTTCTTCGCTGCATCGACCTCCTCCTGGCTGGCCACGCCTTGTTCGGCCACCAGGTCGAGCACCAGGTTGCGGCGGGCCAAGGCACGTTCAGGGTAACGCCGCGGGTTGTAGTAGGACGGGCCCTTGACCATGCCCACCAACAAGGCGATCTGGTGCAGCTTCAACTCCGACAGCGGCTGGCTGAAGAAGAACTGGCTGGCCAGGCCGAAGCCGTGCACGGCACGCTGGCCGTCCTGCCCGACAAAGACCTCGTTGAGGTAGGCCTCGAGAATTTCGCGCTTGTCGTAATGCAGTTCAAGCAGCACCGCCATCATCGCCTCGGTCACTTTGCGGCTGAGGCTGCGCTCGCTGCTGAGGTAGAAGTTCTTCACCAGCTGCTGGGTCAAGGTACTGCCACCCTGGCGCATCGAGCCGGATGAAGTATTCACCCACATGGCCCGGGCGATGGACTTGGGCGACACGCCATGGTGGCTGTAGAAGTCGCGATCTTCCGTGGCAACCAGGGTCTCGAGCAGGTACTTGGGCACCTGGTCGATCTTGATCAGAATGCGGTCTTCAAGGTTTTTCGGGTAGATACCGCCGATCATCAGCGGCTCCAGGCGCACCACGTCAAGCGCCTTGCCATTGGCCCCGGAAAGGCCGGCCACGTAATCGCCGGAGAAGCGTACGCGCACGAACTGCGCGGGCTCCATGCCCTCGTAGAACTGGAAGCCACGGGTGTTGAGGTCGACGGTGTTGCCGTTGACGGCCGCCGCCCCCGGGCCGTTGACCGCGCTTTCACGCCGGTAGCCAAGCGCGTCGAGCTCGGTGAGGAAGTCGTTCTTGCTCAGTTTCTGGCCGGTGAACAGCTCCAACGGCCGTGCATACACCTTGGCCGGGATGGTCCAGCGCTTGCCAGAGAACTTCTCCTGGACAACGGCATCGAGGTAAACCGCGAAGCCGGCGACGATCACCAGGCCTACCAGGCTGAGCTTCAAAGCCCAGCCCAGCCAGGCGCGGGAGCGGCCGGTCGGGCGTTTTTGAGGGGTACGGGGAGTTCGGGTTCGAGTCATGACGGCGGATTATACGCACTTTGGAAAGACTGGGCAGGCGGCCCGGCGGTAGGCAGGGACGGCACCATTGACCATAATGATGCATTCGAATTCCCTGCCCCCGGAAGGATTTGCCGTGAGCCAAGCTCTTATCACTGCGTTGCAGAACCCCGCCCTGTACCCCCACCCCGTGGACGGGTTCCAGCTCATCGAGACGCATATCTCCTGGGTGCTGCTGACGGGCGAGTACGCCTACAAGATCAAGAAACCGATGAACTTCGGCTTTCTCGACTTCACTGGCCTGGACCAGCGCCAGCATTTCTGTAACGAAGAATTGCGCCTGAACCAGCGCCTGACCGACGGCCTGTACCTGGACGTTTTGCCGATCACCGGTAGCGCCGATGCGCCGCAGCTCGCCGGCGAAGGCCAGGCCATCGAATATGCACTGAAGATGCGCCAGTTCCCCCAAGGCCAGATGCTCAGCACCTTGCAGGCCAATGGCGAACTGAACGCCACGCACATCGACCAGATGGCCCGGCAGATTGCCGAATTCCACCTGCAGGCCCCGCGGGTACCGGTCGAGCACCCACTGGGCACGCCGGAGGCCGTCATGGCGCCGGTGGAGCAGAACTTCGAGCAGATTCGCCCGTTCCTCAGCGACAAGGCCGACCTGCAACAGCTAGACGCCCTGCAAGCCTGGGCACGCAGCAGCTTCGAGCGCCTGCATGGCCTGCTGGAAAAACGCAAGGCCAATGGCTTCATTCGCGAATGCCACGGTGACATTCACCTGGGCAACGCCACGCTGATCGATGGCCAGGTGGTGATCTTCGACTGCATCGAATTCAACGAACCGTTCCGCCTGACCGACGTCTACGCCGACACCGGCTTCCTGGCGATGGACTTGGAAGACCGCGGCCTCAAGTGTCTGGCCCGGCGCTTCATCAGCCAGTACCTGGAACTGACCGGCGACTACGAAGGCCTGGAGCTGCTCAACTTCTACAAGGCCTACCGCGCACTGGTACGGGCCAAGGTCGCACTGTTCAGCATGCCGGCCAATGCCGATGGCGTGCAGCGTGCCACCACCCTGCGCACCTACCGCAACTACGCCAACCTGGCAGAAAGCTACAGCGCCATCCCTTCGCGCCTGCTGGCCATCACCCACGGCGTATCGGCAGTGGGCAAAAGCCATGTGGCCATGCGCATGGTCGAGGCCCTGGGCGCGGTGCGCGTGCGTTCCGACGTAGAGCGCAAGCGCTTGTACGGCGAACAGCAGCAGGTTGAGGCCGCCCAGCTCAGCACCGGCATCTATGCCGAGGAGGCCAGCACTGCCACTTACCGGCGCCTGCACGAAGTCGCCGCGACCGTACTACGGGCAGGGTTCCCGGTGGTGCTGGATGCCACCTACCTCAAACGCGAACAGCGCCAGGCTGCGGCCGAGGTCGCCAGCCAGACTGGCGTGCCGTTCCTGATTCTGGACTGCCACGCGCCGGACGCGGTAATCGCCAGCTGGCTGGAGCAGCGCCAGGCCGAGAACAGCGACCCGTCGGATGCCACCCTGGAGGTGGTCAAGGCGCAGCAGGCCAGCCGAGAGGCGCTGGATACGCAGGAGCTGGTGCAGAGCACCCACGTTGACACCCAGACTGCTGGCAGCATGGACCAGGTGATCGAGCAGATTCGCCAGCGTCTGCCTGGCTTGTAAGCTAGCCGGTTTCCTGGGCCGGCCCTTCGCGGGCTTGCCCCTCCTACAGGTAAACCACAGCCCCTGAAGGCTGCGCCGAACCTGTGGGAGCGGGCGAGCCCGCGAAGAGGCCGGCACAGGGCATCTCATCGCCCCGATGGCAAAAAGCCGCGTATTCCCCAACCCCCGCTACACTCCTCTCTGACCTGCTCGCGATTTATCTCCCCATGACACGTTCAGCCATCGCAAGGAGGCTCGATGAACGATGAATTGCAGCATCTGAAAAACCTTGGCAAGACCTCTGCGCAGTGGCTGCATGCGGCCGGCATTCACAGTGCATCGGATCTGCGCCGCCTGGGTGCGGTGGGTGCATACCAGGCCGTGAAGACGCGAGGGTTTCGCGCATCGAAGGTGCTGTTGTATGCCATAGAAGGCGCCCTGCTGGATATGCACTGGAACGATTTGCCACTCGAACGCAAGGAAGCCCTCAACCAACAACTGGATGCGAAAAACCCCGCGCAAAAAAATCCAAAATAAGCGCGAAAAGGGGATTGACGGCTAAATGAGAATTGTTATGATTATCACAACTGGTCGCGAGACTGGTTGGATAAGCTAAGAGCCCCTGGTTCGGACTCTCAGATTATCTCCTCATCAGGCTAATCACGGTTATTGACCCGGCAATTTGCCGGGTCTTTTTTTTGCCCAAGGTTTCCATGTCTTATCGTTTCAGCTGCGCGCAATAATCCTGCTCTGGCGTCGCCGCCGTGTACCACACGTAATCGGCCTCACCGGCATCAACCTTCTCGCCCACCTCGGCCAGCATCAGCACCTTGCTCGCACCCTGCGCACCCAAGTCACTCAGGTGCAACGGCACGCCCAGGTCCTTACGCACGTGATAGGCCCCGGCAAACAGCAGTGCCGGTTGCGGCGCCGCCAGCAAGCGCTCGGCCATGCGCCGGTCACGCTGCTGCTGCACGGCCAGCATCGCCGGTAGCTGGCTTTCCGGCAGCATCCCGCAATGCCCGGTGCGTACCTGCTGCAGCAAGCTCGCCCTGACCGTCGCGGCATTGGATTTCTCGCCCGCCAATGGCGCCGGCTGCCGGTAGGCGTGGCGCATTTCACTTGGGGAAAGGTTGGCGGCCAGCAGGGGGACCTGCTGTTGCAGGGCTGCACGCACGATCGGCCCGTACAACTGCCAGTCCCAGCCCTCCTGCCACGCCAGTGCGATGGGCAAGTCTGCCGGCAAGGGTTGCCTTTTGAGCCTGTCCACCCGCGGCTGCTGTTCAGGTTGCAGCATCTCCAGCAATAGGCTGCCCTGGGCACGCTGGCTCTGCAGGGCGTGCAGCAACCACACTTGCAGTGCGTGGTGGTCGGGGTTGTCATGTTTTTCGCCGACCAGTACTCGCGGTGCGGTAGCCAAACGCTGTACCAGTTGGTCCGGGCTGATTACCTGCCCGCTGCCGAGATCGACCACCTGCCCAAGCTGGGCATGCGTGCGCCCTTCGGTGCTCTGCCAGGCAGGCAACGGTGGCAGGCTGGCCTGGCAGCCGCCCAATACCAGTAACATGCACAGCGAAAAACCGGACAACAGCGGGTGTCGCATTGGCAGAAGCTCCATGGGTAGCGGCCGCTCACGACCACGATCGGGCCGGCTTTAACGGGTAATGATCAGCGGGTGGCCACGCTCAGGATGTGCCTGCACCAGCACGTCGATCCCGTACACGGCCTTCAACGCTGCCGGCGTCAGCACCTGTTCAGGCGAGGCAAAGGCATGGCAACGCCCCTGCTCCAGCAACAGGATCCGGTCACAGTAGCGCGCCGCCAGGTTCAGGTCATGCAAGATCACCAGCACCGCGGCGCCGCGGTCGGCAAAGCGGCGCACAGCCTCCAGGGTAGTGTGCTGGTGCAGCGGGTCGAGCATCGAGGTGGGCTCATCGAGCAACAAGGTAGTGCCCTGCTCCCCCGGCCACAACTGTGCCAGCACACGGGCAAGGTGCACGCGTTGCCGCTCGCCGCCGGACAACGCCAGGTAACTGCGCCCTACCAGGTGCCAGGCATCTGCTGCCTGCAACGCCGCTTCGACAATTTCGGCGTCGCGCCGCTGCCCGGTGCCGTGCGGCATGCGGCCCATGGCCACCACTTCCTCGACGCTGAACGAAAACCCCAGGCTCGACACCTGAGGCAATACGGCCAGGCGCCGGGCCCGCTCTTGTCCAGGCCAATCACCGAGGCCGCGCCCCTGCAACGTCACCCGCCCACGGTCTGGCACCAGCTCGCCACACATCACGCCCAACAGGCTGCTCTTACCCGCGCCGTTGGGGCCGAGCACGCCCACCACCTGGCCGGGGGGCAATTGCAGATCAATGTCATGCAGCACCTCGTTGCTGCCCCGCCGCAAGTGCAGGCCCTCGGCATGCAACATCAGCTGCGCCCTCGCACCAGCAGGAACAGAAAGAACGGCGCCCCGACAAAGGCCGTGACAATGCCGATCGGCAACTCGGCAGGTGCCAGCAGCAGCCGTGCCGCCAGGTCGGCAAACAGCATGAGCACACCGCCAGCCAGCAGCGAGGCTGGCAACAACACCCGGTGATCCGGCCCGGCCAGCAAACGCACCAGGTGCGGCACCACCAGCCCGATGAAGCCGATCAGGCCGGCAGCCGCAACAGCCGCACCCACCCCAAGCGCCGTGCAGAACACCAGTTCGCGCTTGAGCCGCTCCACATCAACGCCCAGGTGGCGGGCCTCGGATTCCCCCAAAAGCAAGGCATTCAGCGCTTTGGCCCGCCGTGGCAGCCACAGTGCCACACCCGCCGCCACCAGCAATAACGGCCATAGCCGGTCGTAGCTGGCACCGTTGAGGCTGCCCAGGTTCCAGAAGGTCAACGTACGCAACGTGGCGTCATCGGCCAGGTACGAGAACAGCCCCACCACCGCGCCGCCCAGTGCCGTCATCGCGACCCCGGCCAGCAGCATGGTGGCCACGTTGGTCTGCCCATCGCGGCGGCCCAGGCGGTAGACCAGCGCCGTCACGCCAAGGCCCCCGACAAAGGCACAGAACGACAGCAAATAGGGTGCAATGGCCTCTGGCAGGCCGCCGAACCAGGCCCCGCCGACAATAGCGAGCGCCGCGCCCACGGCCGCCCCGGCGGCCACCCCGACCAAACCCGGATCGGCCAGCGGATTACGGAACAACCCCTGCATGGCGACCCCGGACAACGCCAGCACCGCGCCCACTGCCAGCCCAAGCAAGGTGCGCGGCAGGCGGATCTGGCCAAGGATCATTTCGGCCTGCTGCAAGCCGTCGGCGGTAACGGGCAGGCCCATCAACCGCAGGCCCGCACGCAGGGTATCGAACAGCGGCAGGCTGACCGGCCCCAGCGCCAGCGACAGCCACACCGACAGCAGGCACAGCAGGCTCAGGCAAATGAACAACGTACGTGGCTGGACCCGCTGTTTCATTGTGCGAAGCTGGCCTTGGCTGCCGGGTAGAAGGTAGCTGCCAGTGATTGCAAGGTCGCCGGCAGGCGCGGCCCAAGCCCACCGACCAGCAGCGTGGGGTCAAGCGACACCAGGCGTTGTCCACCCACGGCACGCGAAGCCGCCAGCGCCGGGTTTTCTTTCAACAAAGCCTGCAGCGCCTGCTCATCGGCCAGCGCCCGGTCGGAAAACACGATCACATCCGGGTCCAGGGCAGCCAATGCTTCGTTCGAGAACTGCTTGTAGCCCTGATGCTCTGCCAGGTTGCGCCCACCGGCCTGGCCCAGCAGCCAGTCACCGGCGGTGCCCTGCCCGGCGATCAGCGGCTTGGCCCCAGCGTGCCCGACCAGCAGCAACACGCCCGGTGCCTTGTGCTGCGCCTGGGCCTGCTGGACCTTGGCCTGCAAGGTTTGCAGTTGCTGATGGTAACCCGCGGCCAGCGCAGTGGCCTGGGGTTCTGCACCCAGCAGTTGCCCCAACTGCTTGAGGTTGCTGTCTACCGCCGCCAGCTCGGCCTTGCTGGAAAACAGCTCGACACGCACACCGGCCTTGCGGATTTGCGCCAGTACCGGCGGCGGGCCCATTTCTTCGGTACCCACTAGCACATCCGGGCGCAGGCTGAGCACGCCCTCGGCCGACAGCTGGCGCTGGTACCCCACGCTGGGCAGCGACTTCAACGAAGCTGGGTGCTGACTGGTCGTGTCCACCCCCACCAGCCGCGCTTCACCACCCAACGCGCATATCCACTCGCTCAGCGCGCCGCCGGCGCTGACCCAGCGTTGCGGCAGCTCTGCCGCCAGGGCCTGGCTAGAGAGCACAAGGCTTGCACACAAGGCGAGCAAAGCGACGGGACGACGCATCATCGGGTTCCTTCTGAAGGCGAGCTGCACGCCTTGTGGCGAGCGGCGGAACTGCGCACCATGGACGGCCGAACGCAGCGAATGCGGGCAATTTGATAATTATTCGCATTGACGCGTCAAGCCATCATCTGTTTCACGAGTCGTACTGCCATGCATTTTCTCTGTACATCACCCAGCCTGGCCGAGGGCCAGGCACGCGCCTTCAGCGTAGACGGCCTGCAACTGTTCGGCGTGCGCCGCCAGGGCCAGGTCTACCTGTACCGCAACCGCTGCCCGCACAAGGGCATCCCGTTGAACTGGGCACAGGAGCGGTTTCTCGATGACAGCGCGAGCCTGATCCAGTGCGGCCATCACGGCGCGCTGTTCCTGATCGAGAGCGGCGAATGCGTGGCCGGCCCCTGTGACGGTGAGCAGTTGCAGGCCCTGGGCTGCCATGAAGACACCCAGGGCGTCTGGCTCAAGGGTTGAGCAGCACCGGCAAGCGGCGGTCGATGACGATACCCTGCGGGTCCAGGCGCGTGCCGTATGCCAGCACTTCCACCCCGCCCGCCACCGCAGCACGCAACGCCTGGGCGTAAGCGGCATCGATCTCCTCGGCAGGGCGCACCGCGTCGATGCCGGTCAGGTTGACGCAATACAGTTGCACCGCCCGTATGCCTTGGCTGGCCAGCTTCGCCAGCTCGCGCAGGTGCTTGGCCCCGCGCTGGGTCACCGCATCGGGAAACGCCGCAACCGGGCTATCGGGGTAGCCCAGGGTCACGCTCTTGACCTCGACGTAGGCCGGGGCACCGTCGAACTCCAGGCGGAAGTCGATGCGGCTGCCCTCCTCGCCATACGCCACCTCACGCCTGAGTGCCGTGAACCCGGCCAGCTCGGCGATCGTACCGGCGTGCAGCGCCTCTTCGACCAGGGCATTGGCCCGCCCGGTATTCACGCACGCCAACCGGCCCTGTGGGGTTTCGCTGATTTCCCAGGTGCCCGGCAGTTTGCGCTTGGGGTCGTTGGAGCGGCTGAACCACACCCGCCCGCCTTCACGCATGCAATTGAGCATGGAGCCGGTATTCGGGCAGTGGATGGTCAACTGGTCGCCGCTGGCCAGTTCGATATCGGCCAGGAACCGTTTGTAGCGGCGCAGCAGGCGGCCGTGTTCGAGTGGAGGTGAAAAAAGCATCAGCCTTGCCAGCTCCGCAAGCCACGGGCAATGCGATGCACCGCCTCCTCCAGGCGCGGCAGGCTTTGCGTGTAGGCAAAGCGCACATGGTGCCCGGCCAGGTGGCGACCGAAGTCCAGGCCCGGGGTGAAGGCCACGTGTTCGGTCTCCAGGAAATGCCGGCAGAAGGCAAACGCATCACCGCCATAAGCGCTGATATCGGCATATAGATAGAACGCCCCCTGCGGCTCAACGGCAATGCGCAAACCCAGCTCGCGCAGCGCCGGCAGCAGGTAGTCGCGGCGGCGGGCAAATTCGGCGCGACGCTGTTCGAAGATGGCCAGGGTTTCGGGCTGGAAGCACGCCAGCGCAGCATGCTGTGCCATGCTCGGCGCACTGATGTACAGGTTCTGCGCCAGTTTCTCCAGGTCGGCCACGGCCTGCGGTGGAGCCACCAGCCAGCCAAGGCGCCAGCCGGTCATACCGAAATACTTGGAAAAACTATTCAGGACGAACGCCGAGTCATCCACTTCCAGCACGCTGGGCGCATCCATGCCGTACGTCAGCCCATGGTAAATCTCGTCGACTACCAAGTGGCCGTGCCGTTCACGGGTGGCCTTGGCCAGGCTGGCCAGTTCGGTACGGCCCAGCACCGTGCCGGTCGGGTTGGCCGGCGAGGCGACCAAGGCGCCAACGGTATCCTGGTCCCAGTAGCGCTGCACCAGGTCGGCGGTCAACTGGTAGTTCACCTCCGGGCCGACCGGTACCAGTTGCGCCCCGCCTTCTACCAGGCGCAGGAAGTGGCGGTTACACGGGTAGCCCGGGTCAGCCAGCAGCCAGTGCTTGCCGGGGTCGACCAGCAGGCTGCTGGCCAGTAACAGGGCGCCTGAGCCGCCTGGAGTAATGAGAATGCGCTGCGGGTCGATGCTCAGGCCATAGCGCTGTGCATAGAACCCGGCTATCGCTTCGCGCAGCGCCGGCAGGCCGCGTGCGGCGGTATAGCGGGTGTGGCCGGCGGCCAGCGCGGCCTGGCCCGCAGCCACAATCGGTGCTGCGGTGGTGAAGTCCGGCTCGCCGATTTCCAGGTGGATCACGTCGTGGCCGGCCGCCTGCAGCTCGTTGGCCCGCGCCAGCAGTGCCATGACATGGAAAGGTTCGATGGCGCGGCTGCGCGCGCTGTAGGGGTGGGCCATGACCTTCTCTCAATAGCGGCTAAACTGATGATTCTACCTGCGTAAGCAATCGAACGTACCGCTCAGGCCGGTGTCTGTTAGCAGGATCGGGCGGGCTAGCGCACCCCCGATCTATCTGGTAAGTTCGGCGGCTCGCAGTCGCAGGGCCGGCGGTCGCCGGAGATGGAGCATCCTGCGCATTGGATCAGATGAGTGAGAGGCGGTCTATTCATGTCCACCGTAGAAAAGCAAAAAACCGGTCAGACCATGTACGGTGTCGAGCCTTACGTAGAGTCCAAGGGTGAAGAATACATGGGTGAGCCCATGAAAAAGCACTTCACCAAGCTTCTCGGCGCCTGGAAGCAAGAGCTGATGACCAGTGTGGACCGCACTGTGGATCACATGAAGGACGAGGCAGCCAACTTCCCCGACCCGGCCGATCGTGCCAGCCAGGAAGAAGAATTCGCCCTTGAGCTGCGCAACCGCGACCGCGAGCGCAAGCTGATCAAGAAAATCGACAAGACCCTCGACAAGATCAAGGCCGACGAATACGGCTGGTGCGAGTCGTGCGGCATCGAGATCGGCCTGCGCCGTCTGGAAGCCCGCCCTACCGCCGACCTGTGCTTCGACTGCAAGGAAATCGCCGAGAAAAAGGAAAAAACGGTCGGCAAAGGCTGATCTTTCTTCCCACCGAACGGGGCGCATCATGCGCCCCGTTGCATTTATATACCCAGCCAGACCATGACCAACTCCAGCTACATTGGGCGCTTTGCCCCCACCCCCAGCGGTTTCCTGCACTTTGGCTCACTGGTGGCTGCACTCGCCTCCTGGCTGGATGCCCGCGCGGTCGACGGCCGCTGGCTACTGCGTGTGGAAGACACCGACCCGCCCCGGGAAATGCCCGGCGCCCGTGACGCCATCTTGCAAACCCTCGAACGCTACGGCCTGCACTGGGACGGCGAAGTGGTGTTTCAAAGCCAGCGCCACGACGCCTATGCCGCGGTGGTCGACCGCCTGTTCAACATGGGCCTGGCCTATGCCTGCACCTGCTCGCGCAAGCAACTGGAGGCCTATGGCGGCATCTACCCAGGCCTGTGCCGTAACGCCGGGCATGCGCGCGAGGGTGCGGCGATCCGCTTGCGGGTGCCAGAGCTGATCTACCGTTTCAGCGACCGCGTACAAGGCGTTTACCAGCAGCACCTGGGCCGCGACGTGGGCGATTTCGTGATACAGCGCCGCGATGGCCTGTATGCCTACCAGCTGGCCGTGGTACTGGACGACGCCTGGCAAGGTGTCACCGACATCGTGCGCGGTGCCGACCTGCTCGACAACACCCCGCGCCAGTTGTACCTGCAAGAGCTGCTGGGCTTTTCGCAGCCGCGCTATCTGCACATACCGCTGATCGTGCAGCCGGACGGCCACAAGCTTGGCAAGTCATACCGTTCGCCGCCGTTGCAGGCCGAGCAGGCGACGCCGCTGTTGTTGCGGGCGTTGCGGGCGCTGGGGCAGGCGACTGACCCGCAGTTGCTGCTGGCAACGCCGGCTGAAGTATTGGCCGTGGCCCGCCAGCAGTGGCGGCCCGAAGCGATTGCGCAGCGCACGACGGTGCCAGAGGCTGAACTGCGCTGAGGCCTTGCCGGCCCTATCGCAGGCAAGCCAGCTTCCACAGGGATCGCCTTAGGGCTGACAGGTGTTTGTCAGAAGATATGCAGCGCCTGTGGTGATCCTGTGGGAGATTGTATGGTTCCTGGCAAGGGTAGCCGCTGCATCTTCAGTGCCTGTGAGATCGAGCGCCGCCCGCGCGGCGCATCGCGAGCTGCGGTCGCTGCTTGTATGTTGTGACTGGCCTGGCGGGAGAAGATATTCTCGTCAGGCTGAAGAAGCACTTCCGGGGAGGCCGATCGCTC